>NZ_CEEDOV010000011.1:0-55816 GCF_979256585.1 Luteimonas sp. AC640a
ACGCGGCACGCAGCCCAAACTCGCTGCGCTCAGACATGGGCTGCTCTTCGGCCACGCCAGGCTCCGGTGCTCGGCTCTCTTTACGGCTCGATTCAAGTCAAAGGCTGAAAGCCAGAGCCAGAGCCAGAGCCAGAGCCAGAGCCAGGGCCAGGGCCAAAGCCAAAGCCAAAGCCAAAGTCAGAGCAGAACCAGAGCCCAAGCCGGCCAGAAGCAGCAGCCGAACGAAGCAGAACGAAACCGGAGTGCGTGCCGGCGCCGAATCCAGAGCAGGTGAAAAAGACGCGCGAACCGAGGCTGGCATGCATGTACGCGCGGAGATCGCGACGACGGCAATCCGGTCTTGAGGCGCCCGGAGCCTGCGTGAAGTGCGTCCTTATCGACCCGAAACCGCTCCGAATACGCAACAAAAAAGCCGCGCAATCGCGCGGCTTCTTCGAGTCCACAGACCTCAGCGCTGCGCGATCGCAGGCCGCAGGTCGCGTCGCAGCCAGTCGTCGATCAGCTGCTTCTCGTAGCGCAGCGCATCGCTGTTCATGCTGCTGGCGCGGCTGAGGAACCCCATGTCGCGCAGTTCGCGCGGGCCTTCGGCGATCACGGTGCCGCCGGCGTCGCGGAGCACGAAATCGAGATCGATCCGCGGCGGGTAGTGGTCTTTGATGATCCGTACGTGGTCGTAACGCGGGCCGTTCCAAGGCTCGTACATACCGGCGCGACGGATGTCGCGGATGGTCACGTCGAGCGTGCTGCCAGCCGGCAGCTCGCGCTCCGCGCGCTGGCGTACGTAGCGCGCGATCTGCTCGACCCAGTCACCCCGACGCGCTTCCCAGCGATTGCCGCTGAGCCGGATATCGGAGAACGCTTCGGGATCGGTCCACGCCACCGCGACCGGGCTGTCGCCGGTCAGGCTGCGCGGCAGTTCGGGATCGGTGACGTCGTTGCCGGCGAGCGCCGGCATCGCGAGGGCGCTCAGCGCGGCGGCGAGCAACAGGGGCAGGGATCGGCGATGCATCGCGGGTACTCCCGACTGCGGGCGGTGCGCGCAGGATGGATGGCTGGAATTCGATCATGCGCCGGGTGGGCTTAACCGGCAATCAAGGTATTCGGCCGATTCAGTCCAGCAGGAACGCATGCGCGCTTGCGCGGAAGCGTCGCAGCGAAACGCGTGCAGCCATCAGATAGGCCGCCGTCAGCGTGATCCAGAGCGCTGCCCAGACAGCAGGGGACGATTCCACCGGAAGCGGGATCACGGCGACCATCGCCGAAGCGATTCCAGCGATCAGCAGCGGCAGCAGGATGAAGAATGTACGCATGCTCGCGACATCCATCCGGGTGAGCGCGATCGCGCACAGCAGCACGCCGCTGGCACCAGTGCCGGCCAGTACACCCAGCAGGAGCACGACATGCGGCCAGGTGATGCCGCGGATCCAGGCCAGAAGCAACACGCCTGCAAGCGCGAACAGCATCAACTGCCCGAGCCGGACCATGACGCTGCGCAGCAGTCGCGTGGCGGCTTCGGCCGGCGTGCCCAGTCCCGGCAACAAAGCCAACTCGGCCAGTTCACCTGAGACGCGACGACGTTGCCGTTCCAGCCGGAGGGCCAACGTCCAGCTACCCGCGAACAGGCCGAACAGCGCGCCGATCAGCAGCGCGTCGCGCACCATCGGCGTGTCGCCGCGGAACGGAATCACCAGCACTGCGATGACGCAGAGCGTCAGCAGAGCCCACTGCTTCAGCACCGCGCGCCGCGCGATGTATCCCATCGGGCCGGCCAGCAGCGTGTCGATCGCCGCGCCCGGCGTGTGTGGTCCGGCGTGCTCCGGTCGAGGCAACGCGACCAGCCATCCCGTGTGCACCTGCGGCGCATCGGGGCTTGCGGCGATCTTCGAGTCGGTCCACGCCACCATGCCGCCGGGCGCCTGCAACATCACCGGACGACGCCAGGCAGGAATGTCCGCCGGGTCGGGCGTTCGCATGATCGAGCGGACGCACGCGGCCAGCACCAGGACGCCGAGGACGGCGATCGCCAGCAGATGCGGGGTGGCCATCGGCGGCAGCACACTCGCGAGCACCCGCGACAGCCCCGGCAGGGTCAGCAGGGCCACTGCGGCAGGCCAGGACAGCACCGCGAACAACAGGCCGCCGAGCATACCCAGCGCCGCCGCACCCAACGCGGTTGCAAGGGGGACACCCAGCGCGAGCAGGAGCGAGGCAGGCAGCAACAGGGTCACAACGGCGGCGCCTGCCAGTGCAGACAGCACTGCAACCGTGATTCCGGGCGTGCGCAGACCGGCGGCCTGCGACTGCATCAGCAGCAGGCGTGAGAGCCAGCCGCCCCAGATCGAGAAATTGGCAATCAGGACGAAGAACGCCAACCCGTTAGCGCGTGAGGCTGCGTCGTCGGACGGGATGAGCACGCCCAGCAGGCCGGCCGACGCCAGCAGCACGACGTACACCGTGAGCATCCAGATCCGGTGACGCAGCGTGGAGCAAGCACGGAGCGCGGCGATCCCCGGGCCCAGGCCGGTGGACCCTGGCTTCGGCATCACGGCGGCGTTCATGCCGACACCTCGATGAAGAGATCCTCCAGCGGCAGCGCTTCGGCGCGGACGCCGGGCACCTGCAGCAGGTCGGGCCAGGGCGCGTCTTCACCGCGCAACACCGTGATCGACAGGCCGCCGTAGGGATGCGGCCGTCGCGAGACCTCGCCGGGCACGTCCTGGCGCAGTTGCACTGCAACGGCCGCGGGCACGTGCAGGCGCAGATTGCGTTCCTTGAGGCTGTCGAGCTCGCTGTGCAACAGCAGCTGGCCCTCGTGCAGGAACGCGACATGCGAGGCGACGCGCTCGAGGTCGGACACGATGTGGGTCGAGAAGAGCACCGTCGTGCCGGACTCGCCGGCGCGCGACGCGATCTCGCGCAGCAGTTCGCGGCGGCCGACGGGATCGAGCGCCGATGCGGGTTCGTCGAGCACCAGCAGTTCTGGACGCGGCGCGAGCGCGCGCAGGATCGCGACGCGTTGTCGCTCGCCGGGAGAGAGCTTCGCGAGCATGCGGTTGCGCGGCAGTTGCCAGCGTTCCAGGGTGGCGTCGACATAGGCGGCGTCCCAGCGCGGATAGAACCTGCCGATGAAATCCAGCATCTCGCCAACCTGCAGCCACGCCATCGCCTCGGGCTGCTGCGGCACGTAGCCGAGCCGCTGCTTGATCGCATCGGTCAGGCGCAGGGCCGGCACGCCCCAGACGGTGGCGCTGCCGGCGTCGGGTTCGATCAGGCCGAGCATCGCGCGGATGAGCGTGCTCTTGCCGGCGCCGTTGCGACCGATCAGGCCGAGCACGGCGCCGGGTTCGATTACCAGCGAGACGCCGCGCAACACACTGCGGTGGTCGTACTGCTTGATCAGGCCGTCGACGGCGAGCGGCGCTGCGGCATCGAGGGCGGGCAGGGAGCGTTCGAGCATCGCATTCATTGCGGATCCTCCGAGAGTCGGGTCTTGAGGCGGTCGAGCAAGGCGTCGGCCGGCAGTTCGAGTTCGCGCGCCTGGCGTGCGAGCGCGTCGAGTGCAGGATCGATCAGCGCCCAGCGCCCAGCGAGATCGGGTGGGGCCGCGAGATCGGCGACGACCATCCCCTTGCCGCGCAGCCGCAGCAGCACGCCCTCCGCTTCGAGCTGGCTGTAGGCCTTGGACACGGTCATCGGGTTGATGGCGTGCAATCCGGCCACATCGCGCACCGAGGGCAGGGATTCGCCGGGCTGCAGCACACCGCCCGCGACCAGCCGCCGGATCTGACCGGTGATCTGCCGGTACAGCGGCTCGGCGGCGTTGGGCTGGATCGAGAGCAGGCATGCGTCCATGTGTATCAATACAACAATACACTTGGACGGGTGTCAAGCGACAGGCCGCGCTACGCGCCACGGCAGGCCGTTGGTCGTGCCGTTGAGGCGCTTGGCGTTCAATCTGCCAGCGATAAACTGCTTCGCATGCGCACCACTATCCTTCGGGCATCGCTGATCCTGTCGCTGCTGGCGTCGTCGTCGCTGCTGCAGGCCGCCGATGCCCCGCTCGACACCCTGGCCGCTGCTGCGCCGGCGCTTGATCGCAACGTCCTGTCGCTCGCACTCGATGCACGCGCATGCGCGGCACGTGGTCACAAGGTTGGACGCCGGCTCGCGGTCATCGACTATTCGCGTCCCTCGACCGACGTCCGCATGTGGATCTTCGATGTGCAGAGCGGTCGCCTGCTGCATGCCGAGCATGTCGCGCACGGACGCGGCAGTGGCGACAATGTGCCCAAGGTGTTCTCCGATGTCGAAGGCAGCTACCAGTCGAGCCTCGGCCTGTTTTCGACGGCCGAGACCTACACCGGACAGAACGGGTATTCGCTGCGCATGGATGGACTGGAGCCCGGCATCAACGGGCGTGCGCGCGAGCGGTTGATCGTCATGCACGGCGCCGATTACGTCGATCCCGCGCAGGCGCGGCGCCAGGGCAGGCTCGGGCGCAGCTGGGGTTGTCCCGCCGTGCGCGATGAAGTGGCGCAGGCGGTGATCGACGATCTCAAGGACGGCCAGCTGCTGTTCGCCTATGCCAACGATCCGGCGTGGCGGCGCGACTCGAAGCTGTTGCGCTGCCCGGTACGCTGAACACTGGCAGCGGGGCTTCACGCGGATGGCGCGCGTGTGCCGGGAGCATGCGATGTCACGAGCCCAAGGAACGACCCCATGCCTGCCCACTGGATCCGCACTGCCCGCGCGCCTGTCTGCGCCTTCGCCATGCTGCTGGTCGCCGCGCCCGCGTTCGCACAGGATGCGCCTGCGCGCGATGCCACCGCGCAGCCTGCTGAGGCTGCCACCGCGCTGACGGCCGAGTCGGTCAATGCGGCCGGCATGGACGCCGGTGATGCGGCGATGCTGCGCACCCAGGTGCTGCTCGACCGCGTGCATTTCTCGCCCGGCGAGATCGACGCGCGCGGCGGTACCAACACCACGCGTGCGATCGCCGCGTTCCAGCGCTTCCGCGGTATCGAGGCCAGTGGCGAACTCGATGCGCCCACCTGGGAGGCGCTCACCAGTGGTGATGCACCTGCACTGCTCGCGCACACGCTGACGGCCGAAGATGTCGCCGGTCCGTTCGTCGCGGTGCCCGACGACATGATGGCGCAATCGAAGCAGGACGCTCTCGGCTTCGAGACTGTGGTCGAAGCACTCGGCGAGCGCTTCCATGCATCGCCCGCGTTGCTGCGCCGGCTCAATCCCGGCAGCGAATTCGAGGCCGGTGCGCGCATCGTCGTCCCGAACGTCGCCGAGACCGCGCCGCTCGCCGAACCCGCGCGCGTGGTCGTGAGCAAGTCGGATTCGGTCGTGCGTCTGGTCGATGCGGGCGGCAAGGTCTATGCGCAGTTTCCGGCCTCGACCGGCACCGAACACGATCCACTGCCGACCGGCGAGTGGAAGATCGAAGGCGTCGCCACCGACCCCACGTTCCACTACAACCCGGACCTGTTCTGGGATGCCAACCCCTCGCACGCGAAGGCCGCGCTGCCGGCCGGCCCGAACAATCCGGTCGGCACGGTGTGGATCGATCTGTCAAAGCCGCATTACGGCATCCACGGCACGCCCGAGCCGCAAAACATCGGCAAGACCCAGTCGCACGGCTGCATCCGCATGACCAACTGGAGCGCGCGCCGCGTCGCCGACGTGGTCAAGCCGGGCACGGTCGCGCTGCTCGAGGAGTAAGCGATGAAACGATCGGGCATCTGGATCGCACTGGTTGCGGTGCTGCTCCTGGTGAATATCGCCTGGTTCCTATGGCAGGGCGGTCCGCTGCTCGAGCGAGGCGCGAGCGAAGCAGATGACGCGGCGCGCGCGGCGCCCGCCCAGACAGCCACCGGGACTGTGAAGTCCGGAAGCACATCTCCGTCTGCCCCCGCAGCGGAAATCGATGCCCAGGTCGCGACCCCGACGATCCCGCCGCCGACGGTGCCACCCGCTGCACCGGTCGTGGATTCCGCATCGCCCGACGGGCTGCTGCTGCCGGTGCAGGGCATCGCCATCGCCGACATCCACGACACGTTCGGTGATGCGCGCGGCAGCGAACGGCAGCACGAGGCGCTCGACATCATGGCGCCGGCCGGCACGCCGGTCCTTGCGATCGCAGACGGCACGATCGAAAAACTGTTCACCAGCGATCGCGGTGGACTGACGATCTACCAGTTCGAGCCCACCGGGCAGTTCTCGTATTACTACGCACACTTGCAGGCGTATGCCCCCGGTCTGGCCGAAGGCGCGACCGTGAAGCGCGGCGATGTGCTGGGCAGCGTCGGCAGCACCGGCAATGCCGATCCCGCCGCGCCGCACTTGCACTTCGCGATTTTCCAGCTGACACCGGAGCGGCAATGGTGGTCGGGAACACCGATCAATCCGTATCCGCTGCTGCGCGATGCCGCCGAGGCACCAGCGCCTCGTTGACCGTGCGGGCCACGCTGTGTGGTGCGATCGGCATTGATGTCCCCCGACCCACACCCGTCGACTGCGCGCGCTGGAACCGCAGGCATGAAAAAAGGAGGCGACCGGATGGCCGCCTCCTCCTGGAGACACGCAGACCAGACGAGGAATCCGCGTGGGTGACACGTGGTGCCGGCACCGCGCAGCGGCGATGCCGACGGATGCGTTACGGCATCAGCACGGTGTCGATGACGTGGATCACGCCGTTGCTCTGGCGGACGTCGGCGGTGGTGACCGTCGCCACATTGCCCTTCGCATCAGTCAGCGTGACCTTGCCGCCGTCGGTCTTGGCAGTCAGCTCTTCGCCTTCCACGGTCTTGAGCATCGCGCTGCCACCGCCGGCCTGGATCTGCTGGGTGAGCGCGGCTGCGTCGATGTTGCCCGGCACCACGTGATAGGTCAGCACCTTGGTCAGGTCGTCCTTCATTTCCGGCTTCAGCAAGCCGTCGACGGTACCCGCCGGCAGCTTCTCGAACGCGGCGTTGGTCGGCGCGAACACGGTGAACGGGCCAGCGCCCTTCAGCGTGTCGACGAGACCGGCGGCCTGGACCGCGGCGACCAGCGTGGTGTGATCCTTGGAATTCACCGCGTTGTCGATGATGTCCTTGTTGGCATACATCGGCGCGCCGCCCACCATCGGGTTCTCGGACTGCGCGGTCGCGTCGGCTTCGGCAGACATCGCCGGATCAGCGACGGGGGCGGTAGCGGGTGTTTCGGCCTGCGACGGCATCGCGGCCGTGGAATCGGCAGCCGCTTCCTTCTGGCAGGCGGTGAGGGCGATCGAGGTGAGCAGCATGGCTGCGAGCAGATTGCGCTTCATGGCGGTATTCCCTGGTTGGGTGACGGGACCTGCCACGTGTGCGGCAGGTTCAAGTCATCTACGCAACGCGGGCGCCAACTGGATGCATCACGCGGCGCTCACCTTCCCGAATACGCAGCGGCGTCCGGATGCGTACGTCGCATCATGGAGTGCGTCAGTCCAGCAGCGGCCGCAGCGCGGGCCACATATGGTCGAGCAACTGCACCTGCACGGCGGCGGTGGGGTGCAGGTTGTCGTCCTGGAAGTTCGCGCGGTCGTCGGCGATCGGCTCGAGCAGGAACGGCAGCAGCGCGGTGTCGAAGGTCTTCGCCAGCAGGCGGTAGTTGTCCTCGAAGCCGCGCGTGTAGTCGGCGCCCAGATTCGGCGGCATGCGCATGCCGACCAGCAGGACCTGCGCGCCGACGTACTGGGACGCGCCGATCATCCGCGCGAGATTGCGACGCGCATCAGCCAGCGGCAGACCGCGCAGTCCATCGTTGGCGCCGAGCGCGATGATCACGATGTCGGGCTGCTCGCGGACGACCGCCTCGGAAATTCGCGATGCGCCACCCGCACTGGTCTCGCCGGAGATGCTCGCATTGACCACGCGCCAGCCGGGCGCGTCGCGCTGCAGACGCTGCTGCAGCAGCGAGACCCAGCCTTCGCCGGCGGACATGCCGTAGCCCGCGGAGAGTGAATCACCCATGACCAAAATGGTCTTCGCCGCGCCACCGGGTGACGCAGCAGGCGACGCCGACTGCGCCTGTGCTAGAACGGGCAGGGCCAGCAGGCACGCCAACATCCAGCGCATCCACCGCGCTTGCATCCGGCGGCGCGCGGCCGCAGTTCTCTCAATCATTCCCACATCTCCGGTCGGTCCGGCGACGCCGCTGCTTGGCGACGTGCGCGGCGCTGGTTCGAAACATCGAAGGATATCTATGCACGACGGCACCCCCACGCAAGATGAAACCGCACGCGCCGGTCATGCACTCGACGTCACGGCGCTGGGCAAGCGGGTCGCACTGCCGTCGGGCGAACTGACCATCCTGCAAGACGTCGCGTTCCGCATCGGCCACGGCGACACGGTGGCGATCGTCGGCGCATCGGGGTCGGGCAAGAGCACGCTGCTGTCGCTGCTCGCCGGTCTCGATACGCCGAGTACTGGCACTGTCGTGCTCGATGGTGCGTCGATCTCCACGCTCGACGAGGACGGCCGCGCGAAGGTGCGCGGCGAGAAGGTCGGCTTCGTGTTCCAGAGCTTCCAGCTGCTGCCGTCGCTGACCGCGCTGGAGAACGTGATGCTGCCGCTCGAGCTGCGCGGCGACCGCGAGGTGGAAGGGCCGGCGCGCGACGTGCTCGCGCGCGTGGGCCTGGGCGAGCGCCTCGGCCATTACCCGCGCCAGCTCTCCGGCGGCGAGCAGCAGCGCGTGGCACTGGCACGTGCGTTCGTGACCCGGCCGGCGCTGCTGTTCGCCGACGAGCCCACCGGCAACCTCGATACCGCGACCGGCCAGTCGATCATCGAACTGCTGTTCGCGCTCAATGCCGACGCCGGCACGACGCTGGTGCTGGTCACCCATGACGATCATCTGGCGCAGCGCTGCCAGCGCCGTCTGCGCATCGACAGCGGGCGCCTGGTCGCCGACGAGGCGATGACCGCATGAGGACCGCCGCGCTCGCGTGGCGCCAGCTGCGCCGCGATTTCAAGGCCGGCGACATCCGCATCCTGTTCGCCGCGCTGGTGCTCGCGGTTGTCGCGGTGACTGCGGTCGGCTTCGTTACCGATCGCGCCGAGCGCGCGCTGGCGATCGAAGCCAACCGACTGCTCGGCGGCGATGCGGTCGTGCGCGGCGACGCGCCGATCGAAGGCGCGATCCGCGATGCGTCCAAGGCAGCGGGTCTCGAAGCTGTCGACACGATCGAACTCGACAGCATGATCCGCGTTGGCGCAGGCGACACCGCGAATCTGCAGCTGGGCGACGTGCGCGCGCTCGGCGACGGCTTTCCGCTGCGCGGCAGTTTCCGCATCGCCGGCGCCGATGGCGTCGAGCGCGATGCCGAGGCCGTGCCCGAGCCCGGCACCGCATGGATGAGCCGCGCCGGTGCCGACACGCTGGGCGCGTCGGTCGGCGACACCGTGTTTCTCGGCGACCGCAGCTTCCGCCTGGCTGCGCTGGTGCTGCAGGAACCGGATGCGTCGATCGACTATTTCAACGTCGCGCCGAAGGTGTTCCTGCACCTGTCCGATCTCGAGGCGACGGGGTTGATCCAGCCGGGCAGTCGCATCCGCTATCGCCTGGTGATCGCCGGTGACGCGAATGCCGTCGACAGCTTCGCCAACGCCGCGCGCGCGAACATCGGCCGTGGCCAGCGCGTGGAAACCATCGGCGATGCGCGCCCGGAAGTGCGCTCCTCGCTCGATCGCGCCGGCCGCTTCCTCGGCCTTGCTGCGCTGGTCTCGGTGATCCTCGCTGCGGTCGCCGTCGCGATGGCCGCGCGCCAGCATTCGGCGCGACATCTGACCTCCGTCGCGGTCATGCGTTGCATGGGCGCGCAGCAACGCACGCTGGTCGGCATCCATGTCGGCGAACTGCTGTTGCTCGGCGTGATCGCCTGCACGCTGGGCGTGGTCATCGCCTTCGGTCTGCAGTGGGGCATCGGCCGCTGGCTGGAGTCGCTGCTGGGCCTGTCGATTCCGTCCGCCGGGCTGATGCCGGCTTTGCAGGGTTACGGCGTCGGCCTCGTCGTGCTGATGGCCTTCGGCGCGCCACCGGTGCTCGCACTCCGTCGCGTGCCGGCGTTGCGCGTGCTGCGGCGTGATCTCGGAGGTTTCGAGCCGAGTGCGTGGCTGGTCGGTGGCGCCGGGTTCATCGGTCTTGCCGCACTGCTGTGGTGGAAGGCCGGCTCGGCGACGCTCGGTGGCGCGATGCTCGCGGGCATCGCGGCGACGTTCGCCGTACTCGCACTGCTGGCCTGGGGCCTGATCCTGCTGGTGCGCGCGTTGCGCACGCGGCTGCGTGGCAGCCTGCGCTACGGCCTGGCCAATGTGAGCCGGCGCGCGGGCACCAGTGTCGCCCAGGTCACCGCGCTCGGCCTCGGCCTGATGGCGCTGCTGCTGCTGACCTTCGTGCGCACCGACCTGCTCGACCGCTGGCAGCTGGCCATCGGCCAGGACGCGCCGAACCGCTTCATCATCAACGTGCAGCCCGACCAGCTCGATCCCGTGCGCGCTTTCATCGCCGATCAGGGCGTCGATGCACCGGTGCTGTTCCCGATGATCCGCGCGCGTCTGGTCGAGCGGAACGGTGAACCGGTGCGCGGCGAGGACTACGCCGGCCGCAGCGGCGACGAGGCGCAGGACCGTCAGGCGCAGCGTCGCGCCGAGCGCGAGTTCAATCTCTCGATGCAGAGTGATCTGCGCGACGACAACCGGGTCACCGCCGGCACGTTCTGGGGCGAGACCGCGCCGGCCACGCCGGAGATCTCGGTCGAGGAAGGCTTTGCCAAGGATCTCGGCTGGCAGCTCGGCGATCGCATCGTCTTCGACATCGCCGGCCAGCGGTTCGAAGCACCGATCACGAGTTTCCGCAGCATCGAATGGGAGAGCTTCCGGCCGAACTTCTTCGTCGTCGCCTCACCCGGCGCGCTGGATGCGTATCCCGCCAGCCACATCACCGCGGTCCGCGTACCGACCGACAAGCCGCGCTTCACCGCCGATCTGGTGCAGCAGTTCCCGAACCTGTCGGTGGTCGACATCGACGCGGTGCTCACCCAGGTACGCAGTACCGCGGACCAGGTGTCGACGGTGGTGCAGGTGGTGTTCTGGTTCTCGCTGGCGGCCGGCGTGCTGGTGCTGCTGGCGGCGGTGAGCGCCAGCCAGGACGAGCGCCTGCTCGAAGGCGGCGTGATGCGCGTGCTCGGCGGCAAGCGGGCGCAGCTGCGACTGGCGCAGGCGTCGGAGTTCGCGGCGATCGGCTTGCTAGCCGGACTGGTCGCGTCGATCGCGGCCTCGGTACTGGCCGGCGTGATCGCAGTGCAGGTGTTCGATCTGCCCTGGACACCGAACTGGGCGCTGGCCGCAACCGGCGGCGGCATCGGCGTGCTGATGACGCTGCTCGCCGGTCTGTGGGCCACCCGCAAGGTGCTGGACGCGCCGCCGTCGGTGACGTTGCGCGCACTGCAGGACTGATCGAAGTCGCGCCGCGCGATCAGTGCGGCGCGCGCATCGGCACGATCCACAGCGCCAGCGCGCCGAGCAGCGTGCCGGCGACGATATCGGCGATGTCGTGCTGCCAGGTCGTCAGCGTCGACAGCAGGATCAGGGCGCACCAGGCATGCCAGAGCATTCGCGCTGCAAGGTGCGGGTGCAGCGCAACGCTGCCCGCGCGCCACACCAGCACGAGTACAGCCGCGTGCAGCGACGGCGCCATGTTCACCGGCTGCTCGAATGCACGCAGCTGCTCGAACAGTGCGCCGGTGACGCCGGATGCGTCGGGCGCGTCGCGCACTGCAGCCGTCGGCCAGAGCCAGAAGACGAGGAAGCAGACCGTCTGCACCAGCGCGATCCGCGCCGCGTGCATGCGTAGTGCGCGCACGTGCTCGAACGCGAAGAACGCGCAGGGGTAGAGCAGGTTGAGACTGAGGTAGGGCCAGATCGTCCAGCCGAGGAACGGCACGCGCGCATCCCAAGCGCCATGCAGCGAATGCGGCGCGGGCTGCGCGGCCGCCCACTGGTTGGTCAGCGAATAGCCGACCACGAAATACGCGCCGAGACCGCAGGCCCACATCAGGGCTTCACGCCAGGGATGGAAGTCGTTGGCGGCGTTGGGCGTTGGGGGCACGGCGTCACGCTAGCAGATCGTCGTGCGCGCCAGCCGCTATCCTCGCGGCCTCGACACGACACGGCCGGAGCCAAGGTGCAGGACGACATCGCCAGGTGGCACGGCTGGATCAACAACCCGGCGTGGACGCTGTTCGCGCAGTCACAGGACGACGCCACGCTGCTGCTGGTCTCCGGTGGCGCGGATGCGCTGTACGTCGTCGACGAAGCGCAGGGCGTGGACGCCATCGACCGCATCGTCGCGGCGTGGCATGACGATGCGCTCGCGCGACTGGTCGACGATGCCGCCTGCGGCGCCGCGGTGCGTCAGCTCGTGCGGCTCGGCGTGCTGCTGCCGCCGACCGCGCTCGCATCGCCTGCGCGCATCGCGTTCGCGTGGCTCGGCACGCCGATGCCTGCGCTGGAATCCGCGTTCGATGCGATGTCGGATGCAGGCGGGGCGACGCGTGTCGATGCAGACGCTGCATCGGTGCAGCTGGTCGTGCGTACGGATGCGTCGTGGTCGGATGCACTCGCGACGTACCGCGATGCGATGCCGGCGGTGCCGCATCTCTTCGTCGACGTCGCCTACCAGCGCACGCTCGGCGTCGGTCCCTACGTCGTGCCCGGCGACACCGCCTGCGTGTACTGCCTCGGCAACCGTGTGATCCGTCGCTGGGGTGATCCGCCGACGCCGCAACGCCCGTCGGTCGCCAGCGACGCGGCGCGGGTCGCAGCCCTGATCGCACCGTTGCTGCGTGACGCGACGCATCTGCTGCCGTTCCTCGAACACGCGGTGAGTCTCGACCTGTCCACGCTCGCCAGTACGCGCGAGCGCGTCGTGCGGTTGCCGTGGTGCCCGGCGTGTCGCCCGGGCATGCGCGCACCATCGCCGCTGATGTTGCCGTGGGTCGATGCATCCCCCGGTGCCGGGGCCGCATCGCCCCGCTAGTATCTGCACACCCCATCCGCTGGATGCGGTCCGATATGGAGTGCGCGATGTACCGTCTGCCGTCCCAGTTCGATCCCACCGCGCGTCACGATGGCCTGTCGGCCGCCGGTGGCGGCTCCACGACGACGACCTGCAGCTCCTGCATCGTCACGCTGGGCGTGGGCTCCTTCGTCACCGCGCAACTGTTCGTCGCCAACACGCCGCGGGTCGATCCCGAACTGCCCGGTCACGCTGCCGCTGCGGTGATCCGCGAGACGCCAGAGGCATCGGCGACTACGGCGCCGCCGATCGACGCGGTGGTACGACCGCCACCGTCACGTCGCAAACTGATGCTGGTGGGACTGTTCTCGATGGTGATCGCGAGTCTCACGGGCTTGATGTCGGGGGCGATGACCACCGTCTTCCTGCTGTCCCCGATCGTCGGTCTCGCGGTCTTCATCGCCCTGTACTGCTGGGCCTACGAGCGCACCGGACGCAGTCCGGCACGTGGCGCGTTGATCGCGGTCGCGGTGCTGGTCTGTGCCGCGATCGGTGCAGCCATCGAAATGTGGATGTGGCTGGCCGCCATCGGATGACGGCGGCCGGCTACCGGTCGACGCGGACCCGCTGAGTGCAGACGCTGTCCGATCATCTGCTACACAGCGTGGCCGGTGCGCGCTGCGGCGTGGTCCTGCCGGCGCATGCGCTGCAGGCGGAACCCTGCGACGACATCGGCCCGTTGTTCGATGGCCTGCGCGTGCACAACGCGGCGACGCCCGCCGATCCGGCCAATCCGTGGCAGACGGCATCCGGCGCCGTCGCGCTCGACGCACGTGGCGCGGCCAGCGGTGCGATCGCCGAAGCGCTGGAGCGCATCGCCGCGGCGCAGGCCACGTTCGAGGTGCGGCCTCGCCGTGAGATTCCTGCCGGAGCGCGGCTTGACGATGCGGCGTTCGCGCTGTTCTCCGATGCGCAGCGCGCCACGCCGGAATTCCCGTGGAGGATGCCGCAGACCGATGACGATCTGCTCGCCGAAGTGCATGCGCTCAGCGACAACCGCGCGGTCTGGGTGCCGCAGGAACTGGTCGGCCTCGGTCCGCGCCAGGGTGAGGCGCGCATGCCGTCGACATCGAGCGGACTGGCCGCATGGCGCGACACACACGGCGGTCCGTGGCTGGCCGTGTTGCGCGCGGCGCAGGAACTGCTGGAACGCGACGCGCTCGCGGTGACATGGTCGAACGGGCTCGGCGGGCGCACCGTGGAACTGCCCGCGGAATGGCAGACCTTCGTGGCCGCGCGTGGCGGCATGCTGCGGGCGTTCGAACTCACCCAGCACTGGAATCCGCATCCGGTGATTGCGGTCGCGGGCAGTCTGCCGTTCGAGGGCCGGCCGCGGTACGTGCTGGGCATCGCCTGCCGCGCCCATCGTGGCGAAGCGCTGCACAAGGCGCTACTGGAATGGGTGCAGGCACTGACGTTCGCGGCGTACCTGGTCGGTCAGCACGGTGAGACCTTGCCGCGCACACCGGCAGAACTTCGACGCTTCGACGAACACGCCGCGTTCTACACGTTGCGTCCGGAGCTGTGGACGCAGACCTCGCTGCACGCGTATGCGGCGCCGAGCGGGCTGCGGATCGATGCAACAGATGTGCATGCGCGCAACACGCAAGCGAGCGACGCGGCCGCGCAACTGCAGACGTTGAATGCATCGCTCGGCGACGCAGGCGTGGCGCTGTTCTATCGCGAGCTGACCACGCGCGAGGTCGCGGACGCCGGCCTGCGCGTCATGCGCGTGCTGTCGCCGCAGCTGACCGGCCTGCATGCCGACGAACGGGCGCCGTTTCTGGGTGGTCGCTGCGCCGATGTCGCCTGGCGCTATCCCGGCGCGGTGTCGCACGGCGCCTGGCCCAATCCACTGCCGCATCCCCTCGGCTGACCGGAGTTCTGATGTCGTCTTCCGATGCCGATTCCGTGTTCGACGCAGCGCCGTTGTTCCATCTGTTCTGGGACAACGGCGCGCTCAATCCGTCGCGTGCACAGGTGATGCACGAACGGATCGCGCACGACGCCGCGCGCCCGTACCAGCCGCCGCGACCCTTGCACGCTGCAGCGGGCGTCGCCTTGCCGGCGCCCTGCGCCGAGCGCAACACCGCGTGGCTGCAACGTCGTAGTGCCCGCGCCTTCGGTCCGGAGCGCTGGATGCTCGACGCCGTCGCACATCTGCTCGCGCCGCTGCGCACGCGCGAAGGGGCCGGGCTGACCGATGCCGATGCTCAGACGCGACTGTTGCCGTCCGGCGGCGGCAAATATCCGGTGCAGGCCTATGTTGCGCTGTGCCGCATCGACGGGCCGCCGGCTTTGCAGAACAGCCTCGCCTGGTACGACCCGGTGCGCCACGCGCTCACGCCGGTCGCACCGTGTCCCGACTGGCCCACGCTCGCGAAGACGCTGGGCGTGGACTGGCCGGACGCGCCGGCCGTCGTCGTATTGCTGGTGGCGGAAGGCGCCGGCACGCTGGCGAAGTACGGCGAACGCGGCGGCCGCTTCCTGCTGATCGAGGCGGGCGTGCATCTGGGCGCGCTCGGTTATCAGGCTGCCGAAGCCGGCTGGGCCGGATCGGCGATCGCCTCCTTCGACGATGACGCGGTGCTCGCGCTACTGGGCCTGTCGGCGCCGCGACATCTGGCGATGCTGGCGTATGCCTGTGGGCCGAGTGCCTGACAGTCAGCGCGCTGCCTGCGTTAGCGGCCCGCACACCGCGACCCGCTGGCTGCGTTGGTCGATCAGCACGACACTATCTTGCAGCGCATGCGCGCCGACCAGCGCTTCGGGAAAGCGTGCCGACACGCGCGCATCGAAGTCGGAGAGCGACAGCGCGCCGATCCGCAGCGGACCTTGCAGCCGCGTGCGACCGCCGTCGATCTCACCTTTGCTGAGCGTCAGGCGGTCCTGCGTCACCGCCGCCGCATCGGGCATTGCGTCGTGGATCGCCTGTGGCAGCACGAGTGTCACGCTGGCGCCAGTGTCGAGTTGCGCTTCGACCTGTGCATCGCCGATCGCGACCGGAATCCGGAACGGTCGGTCGTACGCAAGCGCGCCGGGGTCTTCGGGCAACAGCCGACGGGTCCGGCTGAAGATCAGCCGCCGCTGCGCGTAATCGATCGTCAGCAGGCCGTCGGCGAAGAACCCGCGCGCGAAGATGCCGTCGAAGGCTGCATCCGCGGATTGACGCGCGTTGTAGTCGCGCGTGGTCGCGATGACCGCCTCGTGGCGCAGCGCGCCAAGCGCGAGGCTGCGCAGTCGCACGGTGTCGGCCTGCGCGGTGCTGACGCCGTCCGAGTTGTCCGCGCGTCCTTCGCGCGGCAGGCCAAGCGCGTCGACCATCCGCGTATCCGCGCGTGCGATGCCGCTGGCGCCGGTGTCCACCGCGAACCGGAATGGTCCCGCGCCGTCGACCTGCGCGTCGACGTAGATGCGTCCGTCGACGATGTCGAAGGGCACGTCGACCAGTGCGTCGGTGTGCGGCGATGCCGCGAAGTCGCAGGCGTCGTGACGCGGCACAGCGGCATGTTTGGCGCTCGTGCCGAGGAATACACACAGCATGAGCGCGGTATCGCAGGCGCGACGGAAGAGTCCGGTGCGCGCACCGGAAGCAGACAGGGTCATGGGGAGGCTCGATTGCCGCCTGACGCGCCGATGGATCGACGGGATGGGGCGGTTAGGACGGGGAAGCGTGCCGCAGGCCGCGGATCACGCGTGCGGGATATCCGTTCGCAGTGCCCGGCCATGAGGCCGGGCGTGAATCGGGATCAGCGGACGCGGCGCGCCAGGGCGAAGGCGACGAGATTGCCGATGCCGGTCGCACCGAGCAGCAGAGCGAACACGCCCGGGCTCGCTTCGGTCCAGCCGAAGGCTTCGATGCCGGCGAATCCCAGCGCCAGCGCGACGAGGATCGTGCCCCAGCGCAGCGAGGCCTGCCGGCGCCGGGTTTCTTCGCCTTCGAGGATCGACCGCAGCATGTCCTCCGAGCCGTTGGCGGCGACCATCTGCCGCCGCGTGCGCGCATCGACAACCGCCTTGATGGAGAGATAGACGCAGACGAACAGGGTGACCGGGATCAGGATGGCGAAGTCCATGGGGCGGGTTCCGTTGGATGGAGATGCGGGGTTCGAAGACTGGGATGCGGCGAACGCGCGGGCGGTTGCAACCGACGTCGCCGGTCCGGGCCGCGGCGCGTCTTGCAACCGCCAGCCCGCCCGGCGTATCCCTGTCTGCAATGCCGCCTGACGCACCGACCTCCGATGATGCGAGACGCGACGACCATGCCCTGGTCGCCGCCGTGCTGGCCGGCGTGCCGGGCGCGTTCGAGCAGCTGGTGCGCGCGCATCAGGGGCTGTGCTGGCACGTGATCGAGCGCATGGTCCGCCATCCGGAAGACACCCGCGAGCTGTGCCAGGAAGCGTTCCTGCGCGTGCACCAGGCCTTGCACCAGTACCGCGGCGAGAGCGCGCTCAAGTCATGGATCGCGCAGGTCGCGTATTCGGTGGCGAAGCGGCATCTCGAACGCCGGCGCATTCCACTGGCCGATGTGCCCGACGATGCCGACGGCCTGTCGCTGGCAGCGCGCGTCGCCGACGGCTTCGATCTCGAACAGGCCGCGTCCGATCACGAACTGTCCACGCATCTGCACGCCGCGATCGATCGACTGCCGCCACTGCAGCGCACCTTGCTGACGCTCTATCACCTCGACGAGCTGTCGATCGGTGAGATCGGCACCATCACCGGGCTCGCCGATGGCACGATCAAGAGCCACCTGTTCCGCAGCCGCAAGCTGTTGAGAGACTTGCTGGAACCCCGACTGGGAGTCGTCGCCGCATGAACCGTGTACCGGGTTACGAATCGAATGACGCGCGCTGGCAGGCGCAGGAACGCAGGCTGGCCGGCGCGCCCCCGGACGCGGGTGATGCGCTGCTCGCGCAGGCGCTGCGCACGCTGCCGTCGTCGTCGCCCCCTGCCGTATTCGCAGCGGGCGTCGCCCGCGTCGCAATGCAGGCGCGCAACGCCGAATCCGACAGCTATCGTGGCGAACAGATCCTGATATGCGTACTCATCGCGGCGATGGCGATCGGCGCAACGGTCTGTGCGTTCGTCTATAGCAGCACGTGGGCGGTGACCATCGCCTCGACACTCGGCGACGGCGCACTGCGGTGGGGGCTGGCCGGCGCGGCATGCGTGGCGATCTCGGCGCTACCGTGGCGACACGCTCTAACGTCAGCAGCGCGCTCGCCCGCTTCCGGCTGACGGTCAGCCGACGATGGTCTCGGTCGCCTCGAACCGCCGCGCGTAATCACGCTCCTCACTGACACGCTGCACTTGTTCGTAGGCGATGTCCGGTCCGCCATAGACCGCGTAGACGATCTCGTCGTCGCGACGGCCCACTGCATGCAGGTGGTAGCGCGACTGGCCGCTACCGGAATCCGGTGGATAGCGGGCCGGCGGCTCGGCGCCGTCGAGGTCGAGTTCGCTGTTGTCGATGGTGCCGCCGACGAAC
This sequence comes from Luteimonas sp. AC640a, assembly GCF_979256585.1. Lineage (NCBI taxonomy): Bacteria > Pseudomonadati > Pseudomonadota > Gammaproteobacteria > Lysobacterales > Lysobacteraceae > Luteimonas > Luteimonas sp. AC640a. The sequence continues at coordinate 18,602 of NZ_CEEDOV010000011.1, forward strand.
AGGGCATGAATGGGCATCGTGGTCTCCTCGGGTGTACGGAACGCAGTGAGGTCATCGTGCGGGCAGGGATGTTCGCGGCGGATCAACCTCGCGTTCGGATGGCGTGGCGCGGGCGGTCGCGATCGGCTGTTCCACGGGCGCGGTGGCACGACCGGTAGAATCGACGCCCGTCCCGCATCCGCCTCTTCATGTCCGATCCCGCCCTCGACGCCCTGTTCCTGCCGCTCGAACACCGCCAGATCGCCTGGCCCGACGAGGGCGCGCTGTTCCTGCGCGCGCGTCCGGGCGTGCCAACGACGGGTGGCCGTTGGCCGGGTCTGGTCTGCGAACAGAGCCTCAAGCCGCTGCATGTGGCCCTGCAGCGCGCCGGCCTCGAGGTGTTGCCCGGCGACGACGGTGATGTCGCATTGCCGCGCAAACCGCTGGTGTTGGTGCTGCCGCCGCGCCAGCGCGACGAATCGCGCGCGGTGCTGGCGCGCGCGCTGCAGGCGGTGACGCCGGGCGGCTGGGTGCTGGCCAGCGTGTCCAACGACGAAGGCGCGAAGTCCGCGCAGGGCGATCTCGCCCGCCTCGCCGGCAACATCGGTGCACTGTCGAAGCACAAATGCCGCGTGTTCTGGGCGCAGGCCGGCGACACCGTCGACAGCGCGCTGGTCGAGGCCTGGGCCACACTGGACCGTCCACGCGCCGTGCTCGGCGGCCGTTTCCAGAGCCGCCCGGGCGTGTTCGCCTGGGATCGCATCGATCCTGCATCCGCGCTCCTGGCCTCGCACCTGCCGAGCACGCTGGCCGGGCGCGGCGCCGATCTGGGCGCCGGTTACGGCTATCTGTCCGCCGAACTGCTGCAGCGTTGCCAGGGCATCACCGCGCTGGACGTCTTCGAAGCCGAAGGCCGCGCGCTGACACTGGCGCGCCAGAATCTCTCCGCATTCGGCGCGGGCGCGACGCTGGCCTATCACTGGCACGACGTCACCACCGGCGTGCCGCAGGGCTATGACTTCATCGTCAGCAATCCGCCGTTCCATGCGCACGGCCGCGAAGGCCGACCCGACATCGGACGCGCGTTCATCGGCGCCGCTGCGGTCGCGTTGAAGCCGGGCGGCGCCTTGTGGCTGGTTGCGAACCGGCATCTGCCGTACGAGGAGGTGCTCGATGCGCGTTTCAGCGAGGTCAACGAGGTCGCGTCCAGCGGCGCGTTCAAGGTGATCCACGCGGTACGCGCCCGCGCCACGCCTGCGAGGCAGCGCGCATGAAGCTGGTCAAACTGCTCGCCAATCTGGGCTACGGCAGCCGCAAGCAGGTCGCGTGGATGTTCCGCGAAGGCCGGGTCACCGATGCGGCGGGCGACGTGTTGTATGCCGACGACCAGGTCGGCCATGCCGACGTGCGCGTGGACGGCGAACCGCTGGATCCGCCGCTCGGCCTGACGCTGCTGCTGCACAAGCCGCCCGGCTACACCTGTTCGACCAAGGACACCGGACGGCTGGTCTACGACCTGTTGCCGCCGCGTTTCCGGATGCGGTCCCCGGTGCTGTCGTCGGTCGGTCGACTCGACCGCGAGACCAGTGGCCTGCTGCTGTTCACCGACGATGGCCAGTTGCTGCACCGGATCATCTCGCCGAAGGCCGCACTGCCGAAGGTCTACGAGGCCACGCTCGCCGAGCCGTTGCGCGGTAACGAGGCGGTGTTGTTCGCCAGCGGCGCGATGCTGCTGGAGGCCGACAACACCCCATTGAAGCCGGCAGTGCTCGACGTGCTGTCGCCGACGCGGGCGCGGCTGACGATCACCGAGGGCCGCTATCACCAGGTGCGGCGCATGTTCGCCGCGGTGGGCAACCACGTCGTCGCGCTGCATCGCGGCCGCGTCGGTGGACTCGCGCTCGATGATCTGCCGGAGGGCGAATGGCGTGCGCTCGACGCCGACGACATCGAGAGGCTGATGGCTGCTCATGGCTGAGGTCGCGCCGCTGCCGTTCCGGCCGGCGGCGGTGATCTTCGACATGGACGGGCTGATGCTCGACAGCGAGCGCGCGATTCTCGACGCGTTGCGTACCGCCGCGATCGACCATCGCGCGGATATCGAACCGGACTGGTGGCTGTGCCTGATCGGCCACACCGAAGCCGTCTGCCGCACGCGCCTCGGTGCGCATATTGGCGACGTGGCGGCCGATGCGTTGCTCGCGGACGGGCATGCGCGCTATGTCGCGGTTGCCGAGAGCGGGGTGCCGCATCGCCCGGGCATCGTCGCGTTGCTGGAACTGCTGCGCGCGCACGACATGCCGCGCGCGGTCGCGACCTCGACGCGATCACCGCTGGCGCAGCGCAAGCTCGAAGCGGCGGGACTGCTCAAGTATTTCGATGTGGTCTGCACGAGCAGCGACGTCGCGCAGCCCAAGCCCGCGCCGGATGTCTACCTGCTCGCGGCCGAATGTCTGGGTGTGGCGCCGTCGCAGTGCCTGGTGCTGGAGGATTCACCGACCGGCGTGCGCGCCGCGCTCGCTGCGGGCATGACCGCGGTGCAGGTGCCGGATCTGCTCGCGCCGGACGATGCCGTGCGCGCGCTCGGGCATCGCATCGTCGGATCGCTCGAGGCGGCGCAGGCACTGCTTGCGCCGTGGCTGGTCGCAGAGCAGACAGACTGATCAATGTGATGGGTTTCGCTGTCGCTCTACCTGTCCTGCGGTCAGGTCACGTGCGCTTCGTGGGAAGGGTAGAGCGCAGCGAAACCCATCAGCACACCTCTTACCTCTGTGGCTGCAACCGCGCCAGCTCGCTCGCGCGCTCGGTGGTCATCATGCGCACGCAATCCGCCGCGGCGACCGACGCCAGCGTGCCGCCGTCGGGATCGGCGCGGAACCGGCAATTGGCATCGCGATACTGGATCCACAACCGTTGCGCCGCGCGCAGGCGTGTCTGCTGACCGGACGACACCGCGGCCAGCGTGCGCCGGTATTCGGCATTGAGGCGGGCGTCCTGCAGTTTGGTTTCGTTGCCGATGCAGTCGAGCATGCGCGCGGTCACGCCGCCGCCCGCGTCCATGCAGCGGGTGAAGCCTGCGGAGGCGTCATCGGCTGCGCTGGCCGACGGCACATGGGTGCAGCCGGCGACCAGCAGCAGGGCGACGGCGATTCGGGACGGGATCGACATGGGCAGCGCTCGGCAGCAAGTGATGCAGGCCAGTGTCGACAGCGCGGCTCGCGCCGGCGTGAACGCGTCGACACGTCAGGTCAGGCGTGCTCGCCGGTGTGGTCGAGCATGTCGCGCAGCATGTCCTGCACATGCGCGTCGTCAGCTTCGTACAGCACCTGGCGCGCTTGACGTTCGCCACGCACCAGCCGCGCGCCGCGCAGCAGTCGCAGGTGATGGCTGACCAACGGCTGCGAGGCGCCCGTGCGGCGTGCGATCTCGCCGACGGCAACCGGGCCGTCGAGACAGGTCAGCAACACGCGCAGACGTGTGGGATCACCGAGCAGCTTGAAGGTCTCGGCGAGGATCGACAGCCGCGCATCGTCGACAGCGGTCATCGCGCAGGCCCGGGCGCGTGCGGCATGTCGTGCGGGTGATTGTGGGTGTCATCGTGATCGTGATCGTGATCGTCGTGATGCACGTGGGCGTGCTTATGCGCATCGCCACTCCGCTGCCGCTCCAGCGCGCATTGCGCCTGCGGCATGTGCACGACTTCGACAGTGGCATGGCCGATCGCGAACCGCTCGGCGAGCACGCGCTTGACCGCGGGCACCACCTGCGCCGGCTGCGCGTCGTCGGTCAACGTGAGCTCCAGCGTCGCCAGCACCTTGCCCGACGTGATCGACCACACATGTACGTGGTCGATGTCGGCGACGCCGGGCACGGTGTCGCGCACGTGGTTCTGCAGCACAACGATGTCGATGTCCGGCGGTACCGCTTCCATCAGAATGTCGAACGCGCTGCGCAGGAGCGCCCAAGCGCTGCGCAGGATCAGCAAGCACACCAGCACTGACAGGATCGGATCGATCGGCATCCATCCAGTGAAGTGGATCACCAGCGCCGCGATGATCGCCGCGACCGAGCCGAGCAGATCGCCGAGCACGTGCACCGTCGCGCCCTTGATGTTGACGTGCGACTGGTCGCCGCGATGCAGGATCCAGAACACCAGACAGTTCACCAGCAGGCCGACCACTGCGACCGCGAGCATCGGCCCGGCCAGCACCTCGCCCGGACTGCGCATCCGCTGGATGGCCTCCCACACGATCCAGATCACCAGCGCGAACAGCGTGACCGCATTGACCAGGCCGGCCAGCACCTCGAAGCGCATGTAGCCGAAGGTGCGCCGTGCATCCGACGCGCGGCGCCCGATGCGGAAGCCCACCCAGGCCAGCAGCAGTGCGGCCGCGTCGGTCAGCATGTGGCCGGCATCGGCGATCAGCGCCAGCGAGCCCGACAGCACGCCACCGACGACCTCGACCAGCATGAAGCCCGCGGTCAGCGCAAACCCGGTCAGCACCACGCGTTCGTTGGCGGCGGAGACCGACGGCGCGTGGCTGTGGCCGTGTTCGTGGGTGTGATCGTGGTCGTGCGACATGGGGAGCGGGGCATGTAGGTCCGGCCGCCATTATATAAATATATTTTTATATGTTGATAGCGGTCGCCGTCGCAGCCGGTCGGCTGGCTCCGACGGCGACCGGGTCAGGAATTCCCTGCAGCGTTGCGGGCAGCGACCATTCCGACGACTGCGCTACTTTGCGGTGGCCAGGCACGCGACGGGGCCACGCGTCGCGCCGCTCTCAGTTCGCTTCGGTGAACAGCCGTGCCCAGCCGGCATGTCCCAGCGTTTCGAGCGTGCCGAGATTGCGGTCGATGATGCGGTCCGGTTCCGGATACGCATCCACCGCGCGCGCCACGCTGTCTTCGCGCAGCAGATGCAACGTCGGGTACGGCGCGCGGTTGGTGTAGTTGCCGATGTCGTCGGGCGCGGTGCCGGCGAACTGGTACTCGGGATGGAAGCTCGCGACCTGCAGCACGCCATCGAGTTCCAGCGCCTCGACCAGACCATCGGCCTCGTCGAGGAAATCGTTGTAGTCGAGAAAATCCCCGAGCACCTGCGGATGCACGATCAGCGTCGTGTCGATCGCGCCGGCCGGCGTGTCGCGCAGGCGCAGCAGTTCCTCGCCAAGCTCTTCCAGCAATGCTTCAGGCGTGGTCGCATCGCTCAGTACGAATCGCACCTGCTCCTTGACCACGACCGCCTTCGCGAACGGGCACAGGTTCAGCCCGATCACCGCGCGTTCCAGCCACAGGCGGGTGTCGGCGATCGGGTCGGCGCTCGGAAACATGCGGATCAGTCGCGGAAGTTGTCGAACTGCAGCGGCAGCTCAAACTCGGCGCCCCGCAGCAGCGCCATCGCGGCCTGCAGATCGTCACGCTTCTTGCCGTTCACGCGCAGCTTGTCGCCGTTGATCTGGCTGTCGACCTTGAGCTTGGCCTCCTTGAGCGTGTTCTGGATCTTCTTCGCCAGATCGCGCTCGATGCCCTGCTTGACGGTGACCGTCTGCCGCGCGCCGGCGAGGTTGGTCTCGATATCGCCGAACTCCAGGCACTTCACGTCGATCTTCCGTGCGGCCAGGCGCTGACGCAGGATCTCGGTCATCTGCTGGACCTGGAAGTCGCTCGGCGCCGACTGCTTGATGGTCGACTCGTCGAGTTCGTAGGACGCCTCGACGCCCTTGAAGTCGAAGCGCGTGGTCAGCTCGCGGTTGGCCTGGTCGACGGCATTGGTGAGCTCGTGGGTGTCGACTTCGGAGACGATATCGAAGGAAGGCATGGGGCACCTGCAGGTGGGACGAAGGCGCGCAGATTACCGCACGGGCGGTATGCGCTGTTCCGCCACCGCCACGTCAGCGATGCACGCCGGAGCGCAAAATGGACAATCCCCAAACGCTCCTGACGAGGCCTCCGCCATGCTCGAGACTCCCGCCTACGCTGCCGCCGACGCCACCACGCCGCTCGCGCCGACCACGATCCAGCGCCGCGCCCCGCGCGCCAATGACGTCCTGATCGACATCGCCTTCTGTGGCGTCTGTCATACCGATCTGCATCAGGTCCGCGATGAATGGGGCGGTTCGATCTTTCCGATGGTTCCAGGCCACGAAATCGTGGGCCATGTCGCGCAAGTCGGCACCGGCGTCACGAAGTTCAAGGTCGGCGACGCCGTCGGTGTCGGCTGCTTCGTCGACTCGTGCCGGTCATGCGCGCAGTGCCAGGCGGGCGAGGAGCAGTTCTGCGAGCAGGGCATGACCAGCACCTACAACGCGATGGAGCGCGATGGCAGCGCGCCGACCCAAGGTGGCTATTCGACCCGCATCACCGTCGACCAGGACTACGTGCTGCGCGTGCCGGAGTCCCTGCCGCTCGACGCCGCGGCGCCGCTGCTGTGCGCCGGCATCACCACGTATTCGCCGCTGCGCCATTTCGGGCTCAAGGCTGGCGATGCGATCGCGGTGGTCGGCCTCGGCGGCCTCGGCCATATGGCAGTGAAGTTCGCCGTGGCGATGGGCGCGCGCGTGACCGTGCTCAGCACGTCGGAGTCCAAGCGCGACGATGCGCTGAAGCTCGGCGCACACGATTTCGCCGCGACCCGTGACGATAAAACGTTCAAGACGCTGGCCAAGACCTTCGATTTCATTGTCGACAGCGTGTCTGCGCCGCACGACTACAACGCCTATCTGTCGCTGCTGAAGGTCGACGGCACGATGATCCTGCTCGGCGTACCTGACCAGCCGTCGCCGGTTGCCGCCGGCGCACTGATCATGCAGCGCCGTCGCTTGACCGGTTCGCTGATCGGCGGCATTCGCGAGACCCAGGAAATGCTCGACTTCTGCGCCGAGCACGGCATCGTCTCCGACATCGAACGCATCGGCATCGCCGATATCAACACCGCCTATGAGCGGATGCTCAAGGGGGATGTGCGCTACCGCTTCGTCATCGATACGGCCACGCTGAAGGGCTGAGTGCCTGCACCTTCCCCCGCGAGCGGGGGATGAGGGTGGTCCGCTTGCGCGGCACCGCCGCGTGGATCGGTCGAATGCCCGGCGTGCTTCGCCGGGCCGGGCAGGCCGGGATGGGGCGAACCGTGCGTGTCGGCGCAATGCACCGGGCGCGATCTCACCGACGAACTCGCACGAGGAGGGCAGTGCCGAGCTCGGACCGTTCGCTCCCACCCATCCCGTCCCCACAATGCGGGGGCGGGCTTCAGCTGGCTGCTTGCAGAGACGCAATGCTGATCGGTGATCGGCTGGATGGTGAAGAGAGTTCAGCACGTTCCGGCTCAGCCCACCTCGCCCGCCCATGCGAGGATGCGCATCCGCACCACCGCCTCGCCCATCGTCATGTCCGCTTCTTCCGCTCCCACCGATGCCCGCGCCGCCGCACTGTGGATGCTGTTCGCGGTGCTCGCGTTCGCCGGCATGGACGCGGGCATGAAGTGGATCGCCAACGACTATTCCGCGTTCCAGGTCGCGACCTTCCGCAGCCTGGCCACGCTGCCGTTGATCGTCGGCTGGCTGCTGCTGCGCGGACGCGCTGGAAGTCTGCTGCGCATCCACTGGCCGCTGCACCTGCTGCGCGGCGTACTGGGCGTCGGCATGATCGCGGGCTTCGTCTATGGCCTGGCGCGGATGCCGCTGTCGACCGCCTACGCGATCGTCTTCGTGTCGCCGCTGATGGTCACCGCGCTGGCCGTGCCGCTGCTCGGCGAGAAGGTGGGCCCGCGTCGGTGGACCGCGATCGCACTCGGCGTCGTCGGTGTGCTGGTCGTGCTGCGGCCAACCGGCGAAGGCATGGCGACGCTCGCCGGGCTGTCGGTCGTCGGCGGTGCGCTGTGCTATGCGATCGCGTCGATCACTGTGCGCAAGCTCGCGCAGCGCGACAGCCCCGAGGCGCTGGTGTTCTGGTTTCTCGTGCTGATGGCGGTCTTCGCCGGTGCGCTGGCGTGGCCGGACTGGCAGCCGCTGCAGCGCGAACACGGGTGGGTGCTGGCGCTGATCGGCGTGACCGGTGCGCTGGGCCAGGTCGGGCTGACGCATGCGTTCCGGCTCGGCGAGGCCAGCCAGGTCGCGCCGCTCGAATACACCGCATTGCTGTGGGTCGTGCTGCTGGATCTGTTCGTCTGGCAGGTGCTGCCCGACGGCATGACGTGGCTGGGCGCCGGCATCATCGTCGCCAGCGGTCTCTACATGTTCCGCCGCGAAAAGGTGTTGGCCGGGACGGGCGAGGTCGACGGCGACGTCAAGCGACTCGACGGCACGCCGCCGCCGTAAGCGACGGCACACCTTCATCGTGGTCGCGCGCTGCTTCGCCGATCATGCCGCCTCCAACTCGCCGGAATCCGCCACACCGCCATGCCTCTTCTGCTGCTCGCCGTGGTCCTACTCGCCATCTTCGCGTTGCTGCTTCTGCTATGGCCGCTGGCGCTGTGGAACCGCTATCGCGTCGGCACCTCGCGCCGACGTCCGCCGCGTTGGTTGACGCGCCTCAATGCCTGGCTGATCCCCGCATCGGCGCTGGTGTTCCTCGGCGGCATGGGCATCGCCCAGTGGTTCGTCGCCCACGCATTTCCGTATGCCGCGCTCGGTGTGCTCGCCGGCCTGGCGCTCGGTGCGCTGGGCTGGCTGGTGACGCGCGTCGAACATCTGCCTGGCCAGGTCTGGTACACGCCAAACCGCTGGCTGGTGCTGGCGCTGACGCTCGTCGTCGTGGCCCGCGTGTTCGCGGGTATCTGGCAGGCCTGGGAACGCATGCGTGGCGATTACGCCGCGCTCGCGGCCTGGGGCCCGCTCGGGGAGCCGGCGGGCCTGTTCGCGGTCGCCGGTCTCGTCATCGGTTACCACGCCATGTATGCAGTGCTGCTGCAATGGCGGCTGGGGCGCTGGCTCTGATCTGACTACCCGGGCCCGCCCGGAGCGTCGCCAGGCGGGCGCAAAAAAAGACCCGCCGAAGCGGGTCTTCCATGGCACACGACTCTGGGAGAGAGGTCAGAAGCGTGCGCCGATACCAACGCCCACGGTCCACGGGTCGAGCTTGAGCTCCTGACCGGTGGACACGCCGGCCTGGTTCACGTCGGCGCGGCTGCGCAGGTAACGCGCATCGGCACGGGCAAACCAGGTAGGAGTGATGTTCATGTCGACACCGACAGTGCCGATCGCGCCCTTCGGCGACGACAGGCTGACGTGCTCGCCGCCCGGATTGAGGTCTTCACCACTGATGTTGGAGTGGTGGTAACCCAGACCCACGAACGGGCGGAAGGTGTTGTCTGCCTGACCAAAGTGATACTGGCCGCTCAGCGCGATCGGCTGCTGCTCGACGGTGCCGACCTTGCCGGCGTCGTTGCGGACGCGGTGGTCGAACTTGTCGAGGGCGCCCCACAGTTCGGCGCTGATGTTGTCGGTGAAGTTGTAGGAGACCGATGCGGTCGGTGCGGGGCCGCCGTCGACTTCGACGCCATCGTTGGCGCTGCGGTTGGTCGGCTCGAGCAGAGTGGCGCCGCCGACGACCGAAAAGCGCTTGCCGGACGCGGTGTCGCCCGCATCCTGGGCGAAGGCAACCGACGAAACAGCGAAGCTGGCCAGGGTGGCGAGCGCAAGAACGCGCTTGTTGGACTTCAGCATGGGGTGTGCTCCTTCTTGAAGGCCGGACCGTGTCGCGGGTCCAGCGTTGCGACATGTCGCAGCGTGCGGGGGCGGCGCTGCGACCTTCCTCTGCGGGAAGGCGGCGCCATGCTCGCAATCGGAAGCTGAATAGACGATTTGCGCTAGCTGAAGCGTTCGCAACGCTTCACCGTGTCTTCGGGAACCCGTTCGCGCAGTTCATCTGCAAGGGCGTGCCGATGCGACATCCACGCAACGCAAGCGCCAAAAAATCCATGTGCCGTCGTCGAATGTCACGGCTGCGACGCAGCGTTCCGCATTCGGTGTCGGGCATGCACGCGCGCTGCGCGCGCAGCGCATGTGCACGCGCGCCCATGCGTGTCCGTACGCGATGCAACAGTTGGCGCAAACCCGGCTGGGCCGCACAATAGCGGGTCACGAGATGCCCGGAGGGCCGCATGGCCGACCTGAAAGAAGCACGCGTTCCCGACATTGGCGGGTTTGACGATGTCCCGGTGATCGAGGTGCTGGTCGCCGTCGGCGATACGGTGTCGGTCGACCAGGGGCTGGTCACGCTCGAATCCGACAAGGCCACGATGGAAGTGCCGGCGCCGTTCGCGGGCGTCATCAAGGAACTGAAGGTCAAGGTCGGCGACGCCCTGTCGGAAGGCGGCGTGGTTGCGATCATCGAAGCCGAGGGCGGCGACGCCCAGGCGGAGGCGCCGGCGAAGGCCGAAGCGCCCGCGAAGACCGAAACCCCGAAGGCTGCCGACAAGCCTGCTGCCGAAAAAGCCGCACCGGCCACGAAGGCCGAGGCGCCGAAGGCGCAGTCCGGCGGTGGCGGGACGCAGGAATCGAAGGTGCCCGACATCGGCGGCTACGACGACGTGCCGGTGATCGAAGTGCTGGTTGCGGTCGGCGACACGGTCGAGAAGGACCAGGGCCTGATCACGCTGGAATCCGACAAGGCCACGATGGAAGTGCCGGCCGCGGTCGCCGGTGTCATCAAGGAACTGAAGGTCAAGGTCGGCGACACGCTGTCGGAAGGCGCCGTGGTCGCGATCATCGAAGCCGCGGGCGATGCACCTGCTGCGGCGTCCGAGCCGGCCGCCGCGCCGGCCAAGGGCAAGGGCAAGGACGACAACGCGGTCGAGCCGGTCGCGACGCAGGGCAAGCCCGACAGGATCGCCGAGGCTTCGATCGAACATCGCGCGCCGGGCGGCGGCAATCCGCCGGTGCGGTTCGACGCTGATGCGATCTTCCCCGACAAGGTGCCGTATGCCAGCCCCGCGGTGCGTCTGTTCGCACGCGAGCTCGGCGTCGATCTGACCCAGCTCAAGGGCAGCGCCAAGGGCGGCCGCATCATCCGCGAGGACGTGCAGTCCTTCGTCAAGAGCGCCCTGCAGGGCGGCGGCGCGAAGGCCGCATCCGGCGCGCCGGCAGTGGCGGGCGGCGGTCTCAACCTGCTGCCGTGGCCGAAGGTCGACTTCGCCAAGTTCGGCGAGATCGAGGTCCAGGAACTGGGCCGCATCCAGAAGATCTCGGCGGCCAACCTCGCGCGCAACTGGGCGATGATCCCGCACGTCACGCAGCACGACGATGCCGACATCACCGATCTCGAAGCGCTGCGCGTGCAGCTCAACAAGGAAAACGAGAAGGCCGGCGTCAAGCTGACCATGCTCGCGTTCCTGATCAAGGCCTCGGTCGCGGTGCTCAAGCAGTACCCGCGCTTCAACAGCTCGCTCGATGCGTCCGGCGAGAACCTGACGCTCAAGAAGTATTTCCACATCGGCTTTGCCGCCGACACGCCCAACGGTCTGGTCGTCCCGGTGATCCGCGACGCCGACAAGAAGGGCGTTATGGAGATCTCGCAGGAGATGTCCGCGCTGGCGAAGAAGGCGCGTGACGGCAAGCTCGGTCCGGCCGACATGCAGGGCGGCTGCTTCTCGATCAGCTCGCTCGGCGGCATCGGCGGCACCAGCTTCACCCCGATCGTCAACGCACCGGAAGTCGCGATCCTCGGCGTGTCGAAGTCGGCGATGAAGCCGGTCTGGGACGGCAAGGCCTTCCAGCCGCGCCTGACCCTGCCGCTGTCGTTGTCCTACGACCACCGCGTCATCGACGGCGCCGCGGCCGCGCGCTTCACCGCGACGCTGGCGCAGCTGCTCGGCGACATGCGCCGGGTGCTGCTGTAAGCGTGCCGGTGAGCAGCGACGCGACGCGCGAGAAAGCGCGGCTGACCGTCCGTCATGCGACGGTTGCCGACATTCCGGCGATCGTCGCGCTGTCGGATACGGTCTACGGCGAGGAAGGTGGCTACACGGCCGAGATGCTCACCGGGCAGATCGCCCAGTTTCCGCAAGGCGTGTTCGTCGCCTGCTACGAGGAGGTCGCGGTCGGGTATTGCGCGACGTTCCGCATCGACGAGGCCAGCGCGATGGCGCCGCATCGCTGGACCGAGATTTCGGGCGGCGGCTACGGCGCACGACACCTGACCACCGGTGACTGGTTGTACGGCATGGAAGTCTGCGTCGATCCCGCATATCGCGGGCTGCGCATCGGCCGTCGTCTGTACGAGCTGCGCAAGCGGCTGTGCCAGGAACTCGGTCTCAAGGGCATCGTGTTCGGCGGTCGTCTGCCGGGCTTCTCGCGTCGCGCCAAGGCTTACGGGAATGACGCCCACGCCTACGTCGCCGACGTGCGCGCGGGTCGTATCCGCGATCGCGCTTTGAGCTTCCAGCTCAGTAATGGTTTCGAGTTCATCGGCCTGCTGCGCAACTATCAGCCGGCCGATCGCGAATCGCGCGGCTACGCGGCGCATCTGGTCTGGCGCAATCCCAAGATCGACCCGAACGTGCGCACCACCGGCACGGCACGGCAGCTGCCCGATTCGGTGCGCGTGGCGACGGTGCAGTACCAGCAGCGGCGCGTGGCCTCGTTCGAGGAGTTCGCGACCCAGGTCGAGTACTTCGTCGACATCGCGGCCGATTACCGCGCCGACTTTGTCGTGTTCCCGGAGCTCTTCACCCTGCAGTTGCTGTCGGTCGAGAACAAACCGCTGTCGCCGCAGGATTCGCTGCTCGCGCTCACCGGTTACACCGAGCGTTTCGCCGCGCTGCTCAGCGAGCTCGCGGTGCGCCACAACATCAACATCATCGGCGGGTCGCATCCCACGCGGACCAGCGACGGCCCTGACGCGAACGTGCGCAATATCTGCTACGTCGCCTTGCGCGACGGTTCGCTGCACACGCGCGACAAGCTGCATCCCACGCCCAACGAGCGCACATGGTGGGGCATCGGCGGTGGTGACAGTGCGCGGGCGATCATGACCGACTGCGGGCCGATCGGCGTCATGATCTGCTACGACAGCGAGTTCCCCGAACTCGGCCGGCACCTGGTCGACCAAGGCGCGATGATCCTGTTCGTGCCCTTCTGCACCGATACCCGCGAAGGCTATCTGCGCGTGCGCTACTGCTCGCAGGCGCGCGCCGTGGAGAACCAGTGCTACGTCGTGCTCTCGGGCAATGTCGGCAACCTGCCGGGCGTCAACAACTTCGACATCCAGTACGCGCAGAGCTGCATCCTGACGCCCTGCGATTTCCCGTTCGCGCGTGACGGCATCGCCGCCGACACCACGCCCAACGTCGAGCAGGTCGCGTTCGCCGACCTGCGCCTCAACGATCTCGTCGTCGCCCGCAACGACGGCACCGTGCAGAACCTCAACGACCGCCGCCACGATCTGTATTCGCTGACCTGGGCCCGTCGCCCGGCGTCGCGTACGGCCGCGTCGGACCCCACGCAACAGACTCCGGAGAATCCGTGATGGCCCAGACCCTCGAAGTGAAAGTCCCCGACATCGGCGGCTACGACGACGTGCCGGTGATCGAGGTGCTGGTCGCGGTCGGCGACACCGTCGTCAAGGACCAGAGCCTGGTCACGCTGGAATCCGACAAGGCCACGATGGAAGTGCCCTCGTCGGGCGCCGGCGTCATCAAGGAATTGAAGGTCAAGGTCGGCGACACCCTGTCGGAAGGCAGCGTGGTCGCGGTGATCGAGCTCGAAGGCGAGGGCGATGCTACTCCCGCCGATGCCAAGGCAGCGGTGCCTGAGAAGAAAGAAGGAACCCCTGCGAAGAAGAGTGACGCGCCCGGCAGCAATCCGCCGGTTGCGCGTTCGCACGCCGCGCCCGCCGAACCGGAAGCGGTCAAGGCCGCGCCCTCGTCGGGCCGACAGGCCGACGTCGAATGCGGCGTGGTCGTACTGGGCTCCGGTCCCGGTGGGTACACCGCCGCGTTCCGCGCGGCCGATCTCGGTCTCGATACGGTGTTGATCGAGCGCTACGAGACACTCGGCGGCGTCTGTCTCAATGTCGGCTGCATCCCTTCGAAGGCGCTGCTGCACGCGGCCGAGGTCATCGACCAGGCCAAGCACGCCAGCGATTACGGCGTCGACTTCGGCGCCCCGACGATCGCCCTCGACAAGCTGCGCGGCTACAAGGAAAAAGTCGTCGGCCAGCTGACCAAGGGCCTGACCGGCATGGCCAAGCAGCGCAAGGTGCGCGTGGTCACCGGCGAAGGCCTGTTCGTGTCGCCAAACGAGATCGAAGTCACCGGCAGCGACGGCAAGACCCAGCTCGTGCGCTTCGAGCAGTGCATCATCGCCGCCGGCTCGCAGGCCCTGAAACTGCCCGGTTTCCCGTGGGACGACCCGCGCGTCATGGATTCAACCGACGCGCTGGAACTCGCGGAAACGCCGAAGAAACTGCTCGTCGTCGGCGGCGGCATCATCGGTCTCGAGATGGCGACGGTCTATCACGCGCTGGGCTCGGAAGTGACCGTCGTCGAGCTCGCCGACCAGCTGATGCCCGGCGCCGACAAGGATCTGGTCAAGCCGCTCGCCGATCGTCTGAAGAAGCAGGGCGTGTCCGCACATCTGAAGACCAAGGTCGTCGAGGCCAAGGCCGCGAAGACCGGCATCGATGTCACGTTCGAAGGCGAGAGCATTCCGGACACGAAGACCTTCGACCGCGTGCTGGTGGCAGTGGGCCGCACGCCCAACGGCGGCAAGATCGGAGCCGACAAGGCCGGCGTGCGCGTGTCCGATCGCGGCTTCATCGCCGTCGATGCGCAGATGCGCACCAACGTGCCGCACATCTTCGCGATCGGCGATCTGGTCGGTCAGCCGATGCTCGCGCACAAGGCCACGCACGAAGGCAAGCTCGCGGCCGAAGTCGCCGCCGGCGAGAAGAAGGAATGGGTGGCGCGGGTGATTCCGTCGGTCGCCTATACCGATCCGGAAATCGCATGGGTCGGCATTACCGAGACCGAGGCCAAGGCCAAGGGGCTGAAGGTCGGCGTGGGCAAGTTCCCGTGGGCGGCCAGCGGTCGCGCGATCGGCATCGGCCGCACCGAGGGCTTCACCAAGCTGATCTTCGACGAGGCCACGCATCGCATCGTCGGCGCCGGCATCGTCGGCGTGCATGCGGGCGATCTGATCGCCGAAGCCGGTCTGGCGATCGAAATGGGCGCCGAAGTCGCCGACATCGGCCACACGATCCATCCGCATCCCACGCTCAGCGAATCGGTGGCGATGGCGGCGGAAGTGTTCGACGGCACGATCACCGACCTGTACATCCCGAAGAAGAAGTAAGCGCGCGGGACAGCACGTCCGCGCCAACGAAAAAAGCCCCGGCATGCCGGGGCTTTTTCATGTCCGCGCGCCTGTGTCCAGGCGCGCGGCTCGGTGACGCGAATCAGAAGCGGAACGTCACGCCGGCCATCGGGCCGTGGACCTTCAGATCGCCGGTCACGTTGCCCGAGTACGGGAACGGACCCGCGTCGATGCCGTCCGGTGCGCGCGCGGTGCCGCGGTACTGGTCCTTGAGCTTCAGGCGGAACCAGTCGTAGCCGACATGGATGCCGACGCGCTCGCTGACCATGTACTCGACCAGCAGGCCGCCGCGCTCGAAGTGACCTTCCTCGTCCAGGATGTTGCCCCAGGTCGTATCGAGGTACTGCGCTTCGAGGCCGACGGTCCAGCGCTCGGCCGGCGTCCAGGTCAGGCGGGTGTGCAGGCCCGGCGAGATGCCGTCGCGTTCCCAGCCCACGCTCTCGAATTCCGGGTCCAGCAGATCGGTGCCGGTCGAGCTGCCGTTGGCGGTGGCTTCGAGCTTGGCGTAGGTCACGCCGAGGCCCAGACCCCACTGGAAGCTGTCGTTCTTGATGACCGAGTACTCGTAGTTGAGGTTCGCCAGACGGAACGACAGGCGACCGTCGATGCGCGCCGACGGAATCTCGATCGCATCGCCGCCCGGGATGATCGTGCCGGTGTCGAGCACGTTGCCGCCGTATTCCCAGGTCTCGTCTCGGCGGTAGTCGTAGAAGTTGCCGATCAGCGCCTGGCGCTCGCTGATGCGAAAGCCGATCGCGCCGCGCGGACGCCATTCGCGGCCGGTGTCAAAGCTTTCGTCGAAGCCGAAGGTCGCGGTGTCTGTGCCGTCGGTGACCGTGCCATCGCCGGAAAAGCCCAGTTCGGCTTCCGGATTGAACGCGCTCAGGCGCAGTACGAAGCGGTCGTCACGGCTCTGCGCCTGCGCGGCAGTGGCGAACGTGGCGAGGATGGCGGTCGAAAGCAGGGCGAGGGCAAAGCGGGACGCGGGTCGTGACATCGGGGGAAGTCTTCATGTGGGAGGCGGGCGATGTTCGTTAACCCGCAGTCATTTCGACGTGAAGTCGACATGTGACCGATGTTCGTTTCTGGCGCCAAAGGCGTGGATCGTGCGGTGCGCGAAAACCGATGATCTTCCAGAAAAAAAGAGCCCCGGCGGCGGGCCGGGGCTCGGGGTGGCGATCTGCAGACGGGACCGACGAGGAAGGACGGCAGATCGGACACATGGGATACGACTGCCTGCGCGGGCCGAAGTTCCGGGGAGACGCAAAGAAATTCCCTTAAAATTCTGAATACGCAGGCAGTGCGAGCATGGCGTCAGGCGCCTTGCGTTCCGTGTTCCGAAACAGGACCTTCGCCGGTTGTAGGGGAATTGGCGCCGCTGCTATACTTTTGCGGCTCGACGGGGCCGTTTCGACGCCCCCGTGTCCTCCAGACAGTGGAATCCTTTGAAGTGTTGACGTCCGTCGCAGTGGGTCGGCGGCTGGCACAGCGCGCAGTCGCCTGGCAGGCGGTCGCGATCGCGGTGACGGCGCTCGCCTTCCTCGCAAAGGGAGCCGACTGGGCGCTGGCGGCAGGTCTCGGTGGTGCGGCGATCGCACTCGGAGGCTGGCTGTCGAGCGTCATCGCGCTGGGGGGAGGGGTCAATCCGTCGACAGGCGCGCTCGCGCGGCTGCTGGCAGGGGTGGCGTTGAAGTGGGTCGTGGTGGTGGCGGTTCTGCTGCTGGGCGTGGGAGTGGCGGGTTTGTCGCCGGTTCCGATGCTCGCCGGGGTCATCGTCGCGCTCTTCGCGCAGTTGCTCGCAATGTCCCGGCCTCTGGCCAGGCACTGAACCAATCACAGGCAGGGTTTTCGATCTTATGGCAGCTGATGCGGAACTGACCCCAACCAGCTACATCCAGCACCATCTGCAGAACCTGACCGCGTCGACCGGCGAAGGCGGCTTCTGGACGCTGCACGTGGACACGCTGATCACGGCTCTGCTCATGGGCGGCCTGATGGTGTTCGCGTTCTGGATGGCGACCCGCAAGGCCACCGCCGGCGTGCCGGGCAAGTGGCAGGCGTTCGTGGAGATCTGCCTGGAGTTCGTCGACAAGCAGGCCCGCGACACGTATCACGGTTCCAGCAAGCTCGTGACGCCGATCGCGATCACGCTGTTTTTCTGGATCCTGCTGATGAATCTGCTGAAGATGATTCCGGCGGACTTCATCGCCAAGCCGCTCGAGCTGATGGGCGTCGCGTACTGGAAGCCGGTGCCGACCGCGGACGTCAACGCGACGCTGGGCCTGTCGATCAGCGTGTTCTTCCTGACGGTCTTCTTCGCGCTGCGCGCCAAGGGCGTCGGCGGCATGACCAAGGAATTCCTGTTCGCACCGTTCGGCAAGTGGATGGTGCCGTTCAACCTGATCCTCAACATCGTCGAGTGGCTGAGCAAGCCGATTTCGCTGGCGATGCGACTGTTCGGCAACATGTTCGGCGGCGAGATCGTGTTCCTGCTGATCTGGGTCCTCGGCGGCGCGAGCCTGCTGGGTGTGCTCGGCGGCGGTGTGCTCGGCCTGGGCTGGATGCTGTTCCACCTGCTGGTCATTCCGCTGCAGGCCTTCATTTTCATGATGCTGTCGATCGTCTACCTCAGCCTAGCCGAGGACGACCACTGATCGTCAGCGTCACGTGACACCGCTTTCGTAACACCCCAATCCCTGGTTCCACCCTTACCAAGCAATCGCTCCGGAGAAAACAATGGAAATCGCACTGACCTCGTTCGCCCAGATCCAGGCTTCGACCGTTCTGGCCATCGGCATCATGATCGGCCTGGCTGCGCTGGGTGCGGGTCTGGGCCTGGCCATCATGGCCGGCAAGTTCCTCGAGTCGGCCGCGCGCCAGCCGGAGCTGATCCCGGTGCTGCAGGTCCGCATGTTCATCACCGCCGGCCTGATCGACGCCGCGTTCATCATCTCGGTCGCCGTCGGCCTGCTGTTCGCGTTCGCTTCGCCGTTCATCGGCCCGGTCGCCGCGCAGCTTGCGGGCTGATCCAGCTGACGCTTCCAGTGCGGTGCGTGCCTTGCGCATGACCGCACCGGTAGATGACAGGGGGCGCGCGTGCGCGCCCAACCCTTCACGACAGGCAGTCACAAGCCCATGAATATCGGTCTGACCCTAATTGCCCAGGCACTGGCGTTCGCCGGTCTGATCTGGATCATCGCGACCAAGATCTGGCCGCCGCTGCTCAGTGCCATCGAGGAGCGCCAGAAGAAGATCGCCGAAGGTCTGGCCGCGGCCGACAACAGCCAGCGTGCGCTGGCACAGGCGCAGGAAACCGCCAACGAGGAACTCAAGGCCGCGCGTGCGAAGGCCAACGAGATCATCGAGCAGGCGCACCAGCGTGGCACCCAGATCGTCGAGGCCGCCAAGGCCGAAGCGGTCACCGAGGGCCTGCGCCAGAAGGCGATCTTCGACGCCGAACTGCAGGCCTCGGCCACCCGTGCACGCGAAGAGCTGCGTCGTCAGGTCTCCAGCCTGGCGGTGACCGGCGCCGAGCGTCTGCTCAAGCGTGAGATCGACGCCAACGCCCACAAGGCGCTGCTCGACGAACTCGCCGCGGAGATCTGAGTCCGATGAGCCAGGCCATGACGATCGCCCGTCCGTATGCCCGCGCCGCGTTCGCGATCGCGCGTGACGGCGGCCAGTTCGCGCCGTGGTCGGACGCACTCGCGTTCTCGGCCCGCGTCGCTGCCGATCCGCAGGCGGCCGCGCTGCTCGGCCACCCGGCGCTGTCGCACGACGATGCCGTCGCGCTGCTCGCACCGGAGGGCGCCGACGAGAAGTTCGCCGGCTTCCTCACGCTGCTGGCCAGCAACGGCCGTCTCGCACAGTTGCCGGAGATTGCCGGCCAGTACGAGGAGCTGCGCGCCGAAGCCGAGCACATCGTG
The DNA here is from genome assembly GCF_979256585.1 of Luteimonas sp. AC640a. Taxonomy (NCBI): domain Bacteria; kingdom Pseudomonadati; phylum Pseudomonadota; class Gammaproteobacteria; order Lysobacterales; family Lysobacteraceae; genus Luteimonas; species Luteimonas sp. AC640a. The sequence goes on from NZ_CEEDOV010000011.1 coordinate 37,818, forward strand.
CTGGCGACGGTGACGTCGGCGGCCGAACTGCCGGACGCAGAAGTGGAGCAGATCCGCGCCGCGCTCAAGCGTCGTTTCGGTCGCGAGGTCCAGGTCGAAACGGCCGTGGACGCATCGCTGATCGGCGGCGCGGTGATCTCGGCCGGCGATGTGGTGATCGACGGCTCGCTCAAGGGCAAGCTGGCGCGCCTGCAGTCCGCTCTGACGCACTGACACGATTTTCAATTGCAACGTCGGCGGCAACGCCGGCTCAAGGGAACCCCCGATGGCTACCACGCAACTCAATCCTTCCGAAATCAGCGAGCTGATCAAGTCCCGCATCGAGAAGGTCAAGCTGAGCGCCGAATCGCGCAACGAAGGCACCGTGACCTCGGTCGCCGACGGTATCGTGCGTCTGCACGGCCTGGCCGATGTGATGCAGGGCGAAATGATCGAACTGCCGGCCGCGGCCGACGGTTCCGCGACGTTCGCACTCGCCCTGAACCTGGAGCGCGACTCGGTTGGCGCCGTGGTGCTGGGTGACTACGAGCACCTGCGCGAAGGCGACGTGGCCAAGACCACCGGTCGCATCCTCGAAGTGCCGGTCGGTCCGGAAATGCTGGGCCGCGTCGTCAACGCGCTCGGCGAGCCGATCGACGGCAAGGGTCCGATCGACGCCAAGCTCAGCGCGCCGGTCGAGCGCGTCGCGCCGGGCGTGATCTGGCGCAAGTCGGTCGACCAGCCGGTGCAGACAGGCTACAAGTCGGTCGACTCGATGATCCCGATCGGCCGCGGCCAGCGCGAGCTGCTCATCGGCGACCGCCAGACCGGCAAGACCGCGATGGCGATCGACGCCGTGATCAACCAGAAGACCACGGGCATCAAGTGCGTCTACGTGGCGATCGGCCAGAAGGCCTCGACCGTCGCCAACATCGTGCGCAAGCTCGAAGAGAACGGCGCGCTCGCGCACACCGTCGTCGTTGCCGCCACCGCATCCGAATCGGCCGCGATGCAGTACATCAGCGCCTACTCGGGCTGCACGATGGGCGAGTACTTCATGGACCGCGGCGAAGACGCGCTGATCGTGTACGACGATCTGTCCAAGCAGGCCGTCGCCTACCGCCAGATCTCGCTGTTGCTCAAGCGTCCGCCGGGCCGCGAAGCCTACCCGGGTGACGTGTTCTACCTGCACTCCCGTCTGCTCGAGCGCGCCGCGCGCGTGTCCGAGGAGTACGTCGAGAAGTTCACCAACGGCGCCGTGACCGGCAAGACCGGTTCGCTGACTGCACTGCCGATCATCGAAACGCAGGCCGGTGACGTGTCGGCGTTCGTGCCGACCAACGTGATCTCGATCACCGACGGCCAGATCTTCCTGGAAACCGACCTGTTCAACGCCGGCATCCGCCCGGCCGTGAACGCCGGTATCTCGGTGTCGCGCGTCGGTGGTTCGGCGCAGACCAAGATCATCAAGAAGCTCTCGGGCGGCATCCGCATCTCGCTCGCCCAGTACCGTGAGCTGGCGGCGTTCGCGCAGTTCGCCTCGGATCTCGACGAAGCCACCCGCAAGCAGCTCGAGCGCGGTCAGCGCGTCACCGAGCTGATGAAGCAGAAGCAGTACAAGCCGATGTCGATCGCGCACCAGGCGCTGACGATCTACGCCGTCAACGAGGGTTACCTCGACGACGTGCCGGTCGCCAAGCTGCTCGCGTTCGAAGAAGGCCTGCACGCGCACTTCGACAACACCGCAGGCGAACTGGTCGGCAAGATCAACCAGACCGGCGGCTGGAACGACGAGATCGAGGGCGCCTTCAAGCAGGGCATCTCCGACTTCAAGACCACCGGCAGCTGGTAAAGCGATCGCGGCGGACGTTTCGTCCGCCCGATGCGGTGAGCACAGGTAAGCCAAGGCGGGTTCCAGACCCGCCCCAAGCAGGGATATGAGATGGCCGGCGGCAGAGAAATCAAGACGAAGATCAAGAGCGTGCAGAACACCCGCAAGGTGACGCGCGCGCTCGAGATGGTCTCCGCGTCGAAGATCCGCAAGGCGCAGGATCGGATGAAGGCATCGCGCCCGTATGCGAACGCGATGAAGCAGCTGATCGGGCATCTCGCCCAGGCCAGCTCCGAGTTTCAGCATCCGTACCTGGTCGAGCGTGAGGTCAAGCGCGTCGGTTACATCGTCGCGTCCTCGGATCGCGGCCTGGCCGGCGGTCTGAACAACAACATGTTCCGCAAGCTGCTGGGCGAGATCCGCGCCTGGCAGGACAAGGGCGTGCAGGTCGACGTGGTGACCATCGGCACGAAGGCGACGGTGTTCTTCCGCCGCCTGAAGGTGGACATGGTCGGCAGCGTCACCCACATCGGCGACACGCCGGAAGTCGAACAGCTGGTCGGCATCATCAAGGTGATGCTCGACGGCTACACCGACGGCCGCGTCGACCGTGTGTTCCTGGCCTACAACCACTTCGTCAACACGATGACCCAGAAGGCCAGCTTCGATCAGCTGCTGCCGCTGCCGGCCGCCGAGACGCAGGTGGTCAAGCACGACTGGGACTACATCTACGAGCCGGACGCCGAATCGGTGCTCGGCCACGTGCTGACGCGTTACATCGAATCGCTCGTGTACCAGGCGGTGATGGAGAACGTGGCTTCCGAACATGCCGCACGCATGGTCGCGATGAAGTCCGCGAGCGACAACGCCACCAAGCTGATCGACACGCTCAAGCTGGTCTACAACAAGGCCCGCCAGGCAGCGATCACCCAGGAAATCTCCGAGATCGTCGGCGGCGCCGCAGCGGTCTGATCCGCACGCGCACCAGAATTCTTCTAGAGGAATGCAGCAATGAGTCAGGGCAAGATCGTTCAGATCATCGGCGCGGTCGTCGACATCGAGTTCGCGCGCAACGAAGTACCGAGGGTCTACGACGCACTGAAGGTCGAAGGCACGGAGATCACGCTGGAAGTGCAGCAGCAGCTCGGTGACGGCATCGTGCGCGCGATCGCGCTCGGTTCCACCGACGGCCTGAAGCGCAACCTGATCGCGACCAACACCGACCGAGGCATCTCGGTGCCGGTCGGCCCGGGCACGCTCGGCCGCATCATGGACGTGCTGGGTCGCCCGATCGACGAAGCTGGTCCGGTCGAAGCCACCGACCATTGGGAAATCCACCGTGCGGCACCGTCGTACGAAGATCAGTCGTCGTCCACCGAGCTGCTGGAAACCGGCATCAAGGTCATCGATCTGATGTGTCCCTTCGCCAAGGGCGGCAAGGTCGGCCTGTTCGGCGGCGCCGGCGTCGGCAAGACCGTCAACATGATGGAACTGATCAACAACATCGCCAAGGCGCACGAAGGCCTGTCGGTGTTCGCTGGCGTGGGCGAGCGTACCCGTGAGGGCAACGACTTCTACCACGAGATGAAGGACTCCAACGTCCTCGACAAGGTGGCGATGGTCTACGGCCAGATGAACGAGCCGCCGGGTAACCGCCTGCGCGTCGCGCTGACCGGTCTGACGATGGCGGAGTACTTCCGCGACGAGAAGGACGAGTCCGGCCGCGGCAAGGACGTCCTGCTGTTCGTCGACAACATCTACCGCTACACGCTGGCCGGTACGGAAGTGTCGGCGCTGCTCGGCCGTATGCCGTCGGCCGTGGGCTACCAGCCGACGCTCGCCGAGGAAATGGGCGTGCTGCAGGAGCGCATCACCTCGACGAAGTCGGGTTCGATCACCTCGATCCAGGCCGTCTACGTGCCCGCGGACGACCTGACCGACCCGTCGCCGGCGACGACCTTCGCCCATCTCGATTCGACGGTGACGCTGAGCCGCAACATCGCCTCGCTCGGCATCTACCCGGCCGTCGATCCGCTGGACTCGACCAGCCGCCAGATGGACCCGAACGTCATCGGCAACGAGCACTACGACACCGCCCAGCGCGTGCAGTCGACGCTGCAGAAGTACAAGGAGCTCAAGGACATCATCGCGATCCTGGGCATGGACGAGCTGTCGGAAGAAGACAAGCAGGCCGTGTCGCGCGCGCGCAAGATCGAGCGCTTCTTCTCGCAGCCGTTCCACGTGGCCGAAGTCTTCACCGGGTCGCCGGGCAAGTACGTCGCGCTGAAGGAAACGATCCGCGGCTTCAAGGGCATCGTCGACGGCGAATACGACCACCTGCCCGAGCAGGCGTTCTACATGGTCGGCGGCATCGACGAAGCGGTCGAGAAGGCGAAGAAGATCGCGGCCTGATTCGGATCCCTCTCCCGCTCGCGGGGGAGGCGCAGGGTAAGGGCAACGACGCCCGCGCCCTCAGCCCTGCCCTCTCCCGCAAGCGGGAGAGGGGGAAACGGAAGAGAAGCACGTTATGAGCAGCACCATCCGTTGCGACATCGTCAGCGCAGAAGCCGAGATCTTCCACGGCGAAGCGACCATGGTCGTGGCCACCGGCGAGCTCGGCGAGCTCGGCATCGCGCCGCGCCACGCCCCGCTGATCACGCGTCTGAAGCCGGGCAAGGTAGTCGTGACCCAGGCCAACGGCGAAGTGCTCGATTTCGCCATCGGCGGCGGAATTCTCGAAGTGCAGCCGCAGGTCGTGACGATCCTGGCTGACACCGCGATCCGCGCCGACGACATCGACGAGGCCGCGGTGAAGGCGGTCAAGGACGAGGCCGAGCGCATCCTGGCCGGCCGCGGCGAGGCGATGGACATTGCCGAAGCGCAGCAGAAGCTGGCCGAGGCCGTGGTCCAGTTGCAGGCGCTGGAGCGTCTGCGCAAGACCCTCAAGCACTGACGGGTGCCGGGCGCCGGGCGCCAAGTCCGGTTGCCGTGTACCGCACGACCCCGCTCCGGCGGGGTCGTTGCGTTTTTGGATCATGAGCAGACGCGTGGCTCGCGAGCGCCGCCGCGGCGCGCGGCACTTCGGCGGCAAAGCATCCGCCACGTCGCGCGCGTCCGCTCCGTCAGTTTTTCCGGCGCCTGCACCGGACAAGTAGTCCTGTCGACTACGCACGCCTTACAGCCAGGTCGCGGATCAGCGCTTGTAGATCCAGTACCGCGACAGCACGAAGCCCACTCCACCCAATGCCACCTCGATCGCGGGCTTTGCGATCCAGACCCAGCGCAGGCCCAGCACGTCGTCGATCTGGGTGAGCGCCCAGGTACTGAACAGCGTCGTCGAGATCCACATCACCATGAAGCGCTGAAACTGCGCTTTGCCCAGGGTGTTGCGTTCGTTCGCGAAGGTGAACTTGCCGTTGAGCCAGAAACCGATCAGCGCCCCGGTGATGCGCCCCATGACATTCGCGGGCGCGACCGGCAACCCGGCATGCGTCAATGCGACGACGACACCCCAGTCGATCAGCCACTGCAAGAGACCGATCGCCAGGTAGTTGCGTCCCTGTCGCGTCAGGCTCATTACGGTATCGACTCCATGAATCTGGCAGGCCGTCTGGCGGCGGACGACGGCATCCTACCTGCGACGCCGTTAGAATTTCTGCATTCAACGCAGGATTCCCCCATGACCGCACCGCTGCACGTCGTCATCCTCGCCGCAGGCGAGGGCAAGCGCATGAAATCCTCGCTGCCCAAGGTGCTGCAGAAGATCGCTGGGCGGCCGATGCTGTGGCACGTCATCGAAGCCGCACGTGCGCTCGAGCCGGCGGGCATCCACGTCGTTTACGGTCACCGCGGCGAGCAGGTGCAGGCCGCGTTCGCCGACCAGCCCGACCTGCACTGGTCCGAGCAGCGCGAACAACTCGGCACCGGTCACGCGGTGCGTCAGGCGATGCCCGACGTGCCCGATGGCGCGCAGGTGCTGGTGCTCTACGGCGACGTGCCGCTGTTGCGCGCGGAGACATTGCGTCATCTGGTGTCGGTCGAAGGCCGGCTCGCCGTGCTGGCCGCGCAACTCGAGGATCCCACCGGCTACGGTCGTATCGTGCGCGATCCCGAAGGTCACGTCGGCGCGATCGTTGAGCACAAGGATGCGAGCGACGAACAGCGCCGCATCAGTCTCGTGAACACCGGCATCCTCGCCGCCGAAGCGACCGCACTCAAGGCGTGGCTGACACGGTTGTCGTCGGACAACGCGCAGGGCGAGTACTACCTGACCGACGTCTTCGCGATGGCGGCTGCCGAGTACAGCGCCGCGCAGATCGTGCTGGTGGCCGATCCGCTCGAGGCCGAAGGGGCCAATGATCCCTGGCAGTTGTCGCAGCTCGAACGCGCCTGGCAGCTGCGTGCCGTGCGCGCACTGTGCGTGGCCGGCGCACGTTTCGCCGATCCCGCGCGCGTGGACATCCGCGGCGAAGTCACCGTCGGCAGCGATGTGGAGATCGATGTCGATGTGATCTTCGAAGGGCGCGTCGCGCTCGGTGACGGCGTGCGCGTCGGGCCGTTCTGTCGCCTGAAGAACGTTGGCCTGGGCGGCGGCACCGAAGTGCGCGCGCATTGCGATCTCGAAGGCGTGCGCGCGGAAGGCGCAGTGACGATCGGTCCGTTCGCGCGGCTGCGCCCGGGCACGGTGCTCGCCGACGGCGTGCACATCGGCAATTTCGTCGAGACCAAGAACACCACGCTGGGCGTTGGCAGCAAGGCCAACCACCTCACCTATCTGGGTGATGCGGAGATCGGCGCCGGTAGCAACATCGGCGCCGGTACGATCACCTGCAACTACGACGGCGTGAACAAGTCGAAGACGGTGATCGGCGATCGCGCCTTCATCGGTTCGAATGCGTCGCTGGTCGCGCCGTTGCGCATCGGCCACGACGCGACGACGGGCGCCGGGTCGGTGATCGTCAACGATGTGCCGGACGGCAAGCTCGCCGTCGCCCGCGGCCGGCAGACGGTCGTCGAGGGCTGGGAGCGGCCGAAGAAACGCTGAGCCTCACTCCACGCGGCGGTAGCCATCCGCAACCGGCGACCATCGGTAGAGATCGCCGCCGCGACCACCGCGCTCGCGCAGACGCAGATCCTGATGGCCGTGGTGCGCGCGCGGTTCGATGATGAGCACGCCGGCCCATTCCTCGATGTCGTGCTCGCGGGTGCCGTCTTCGTTCCAGCTGCCTGCGATGTCGCGATACATCGACATCTCTGCGCCGAACACCTGCTTCAAGGTGTCGTCGCGCAGTTCGAACAGATACAGCGCCGAATAGAACGCGCCGCCGCCGGCGTAGCCTTCCGACCAGCCGCCGCGCAGGCCCAATGCGGGCGCTCCACTCGACAGACGATAGGCGGCGAGATCGAAGCGCTCCCAGCGTTCGGGTATCGCGGTTGCGCCCGCGTCCTCCATCCGCAGCGGTTGTTCGCCGTTCCAGGACAGCACCGGCCACTCGACTGTCTCGTCGAGTCGCAGGCGCGCGACCAACTGCGTATTGCCTGCATCGTCGACACGCAACACTCCGAGAACCTGCGCGGTGTTCCCGGTCTCGCAGCTCGGCTCCGCAGACGCGTTGCGCAGGGCATCGTCGCGATAGCAGACGAGTGCGACAAGGTGACCAGGATGCTGCGCCCAGCGTCGCGCGCCGAGCAGTGCGATGCGGTCGGCTGCGACATCGGGCACCAGCAGCCGACGCAGCATCTCGGCGTCGAGGCCGGCGAGATCGCGGGTGCCGAGATGATCGGGCGCCGGGCGGCCTTCCATCTGTTCGGCCCAGACGGCTTTTGCTTCCGGGCTCTTCAGCAAGGCGGGCACTGCATCGAGACTCTTCGCGCGTTGCGCGAATGCGGGTGCAGTCGTCAGGCACATCAGGAGTAACGCGAACGCAGGGGGTCGGAGTCGCATCGGGAACCGTCGTGGAGCGGGCCTTCGATTCTGCCCGATCGTCGCGCCCGCGGCCGTGGCGCGGATCAGTCCGGCAACACCAGCGACACGCAGAGTCCGCCGCCGTCGCGGTTGAGCAGGGCGATGCGCCCGCCGTGGGCTTCGGCGATCTCCCGCGCGAGGGCCAGGCCTAGACCCGTACCGTTGCGCTTGGTCGAGTAGAACGGCAGCAGCGCGTTCGCGAATACCGCCTCGTTCATGCCGGGCCCGCGGTCGAGCACATCGATCCGCCAGCCGTCCACGGCGCGCCGCAGCCCGACCGCAACCGCATCGGGATCGCCATCGGCCTCGTGTGCATTGCGCAGCAGGTTCAACAGCGCCTGTTCGACCTGGGCGGCATCGAAGGACGCGGTGAATGCATCGTCGAGCGGGCCGGCATCCACGAACGGCACCTGTGAACGCAGCTGATCGAGAAATGCACGCCAGCGGATCGGTTCGCGACGCGGCGCCGGCAGCTTGGCAAAATGCGCGTAGCCGCGAATGAAACCTTCCAGATGTCGTGCGCGTTCTTCGATCGTGCGCAGCGCGTCAGGCAGTCGCGCGGTCTGGCCGCGACGCAGCAGCTCGGCGCCCGAATGCGCGAGCGAGGCGATCGGCGCCAGCGAATTGTTGAGTTCGTGGCTGATGACGCGGATGACCTTCTTCCAGGTCTGCACTTCCTGGCGACGCAGTTCGGTGGTCATCTGCCGCAGCAGCAGCAGTTCGTGCCGGCGGCCGTTCAACCGGAAATGGCGACGCGACAGATGATGGATTTCCTCGGTCTCGCCATCGCCGATGGTGAACAGTCCATCGCCGCCGCGTGCGAACGCATCGGCCAGCGCGTGCGGCGCGTCGGCGAGCAGCGCGGAAAATGCCTGGCCTTCGAGCTTGCGACCGCCACCGAGCGCACGACGCGCGGCGAGATTGGCGTGCACCACACGATCGGCCGGATCGAGCAGCAGCATCGCGACCGGTGTGTTCTGCACCATCGTGTCGAGCAGCAGTTCGCGCTGCACCAGCGACAGGCGCTGCGCACGCAGCGTTTCGCCCAGTTCGTTGTGCGCGGCGACGAGCTCACCGAGCGCGCCACGGCCCTGCCACGACACGCCGAACCCGTAGTCGCTGTCGCGGTAGCTCGCCACGGTGCCGGCGAGGGCGCGGAACAGGGCGTGCGACGGCGCGAATGCACGCTGCAACGACCAGACCAGCGACGGCACTGCGCACAGCGTGCCGCCTGCGACTGCGACCCAAGGCGACCACCATCGCAGCATCAATACCGCGAATCCCGCGCCCAACGCGATATGCACCAGTGCGATCGCGATGACCACACCCGTCAACGGCAGCCGCTGTTGCCATCGCATGTCAGTCGCGACGGATGCCGAGGCGGTCGAGGCGTCGGTACAACGCCTGCCGCGAGAGCCCGAGTTCGCTGGCAGCCTGCGCGAGCACACCGCCGCTGCGTGCGAGCGCTGCCTCGATCTCTGCGCGGCCGGGCTCATAGGCGTCGCCCTCGATTGCGGCCACGGCTGCGGCCGGCAGCGCGAGATCGCGTGCGTCGATCTGCGCTTCGCGCGCCAGCAGTTCGGCGCGCTGGATCACATTGCGCAGTTCGCGCACGTTGCCCGGCCAGCCGTGCTGTAGCAGAGCGCGTTCGGCGCCGGCCGACAACGGCTTACGGCCATCGAGAAAATGCCGTGCCAGCGGCAGGATGTCACGCGGCCGTTGTGCCAGTGGCGGCAGCCGCAGTTCGATCCCATTGAGCCGGTAGTAGAGATCTTCGCGGAAGCGGCCATCGGCGATCATCGCTGGCAGATCGGCGTTGGTCGCGCTGAGCACGCGCACCGACACGCTGCGTTCGCGATTGCCGCCGAGCCGTTCGAAGCGTCCTGTTTCGAGCACGCGCAGCAGCTTGACCTGTCCCGCGGGCGGCAGCGTCCCGACCTCGTCGAGAAACAGCGTGCCGCCATCAGCCGCTTCGAACTTGCCTTCGCGGGCGCGGGTCGCGCCGGTGTAGGCGCCGGCCTCGGCGCCGAACAGTTCGGCCTCGATCAGATCGTGGGGCAAGGCGCCGCAGTTGACGGCGACGAATGGCCCCTCACGTACGCCGGAGTTGGCATGCAGGATCTCCGCGTACTTTTCCTTGCCGGCGCCGTTGGGGCCGGTGATCATTACCGGCAGATTCGAACGCGCGACCTGCAAGGCCAGCGACAGCGTGGTCTCGCTGGCGGGATCGTCCCAGACCAGACCGCGCAGATCACGGCCTTGCGTCAGTGCATCGCGTCGGCGGCGGTCGTCGCGCGTGCGTGCATCCAGGGCCCGTCGCGTCGACGACAGTTCCAGCAGGGTGTTGGCGGTCGCCAACAGCTTGCCGTCATCCCAGGGCTTGCCGAGATAATCGGCAGCGCCGGAGCGGATCAGTTCGACCGCCGATTCCAGGCGTGTCCACGCGGTCAGCAGCACGACCGGCAGATCGGGATCGAAACCCCGGATCGCATGGAATAGCGCGATGCCCTCGTCACCGGATGTGGTGTCGGCATGGAAGTTCATGTCCTGCACGACCAGATCGATGCCGCCAGCCTGCAAGCGGGCGATGCCGGCCTCGGGCGTCGCCGCGTGTTCACAGGCGATGTCGTGCAACGAGAACAGCACCTCCAGCGCGGTGGCGACAGCGGGGTTGTCGTCGATGACGAGGATCGTGGGCATCAGGTGCTGGACATCCGGTAAGAACGTATGGGATCGACAGGCATGGTCGTCGCCGGCTGCACTGGACGCAACCGGCGACAGGTTGGCGCGCGCACTCAGATGCTGCGCGTCGCTACGGCCGGCGGCACCGAGGCCGCGCGGCGGGCTGGCCAGTACACCGCGATCTGCCCGAGCGTCCACAGCACCACAGCGCCGATCGGCAGATACATCAGCGGCAGGCGGCCCAGCTCATAACGCGACATCAGCAACTGGTTGAGCCCGTAGGCCAGCAGCATGCCGAGCACGATGCCGATGGTCGCGAGCAGGAAGTTTTCGACCTGGAAGTAGCGCAGGATCTGCCTGCGCGTCGCGCCGAGCGCGCGGCGGATGCCGATCTGCTTGCTGCGCTGCTGTACCCAGAAGCTGGCCAGACCCACGATGCCCAGCGCGGTGACCACCAACAGCGCGATGCACACCACGACCAGCAGCATCGCCATCGCCCGGTCCTCGCGGTAGTACTTTTCGCGCAGATCGGTCATCAGGTCGGCATTGACGGCGACGCGGTTCGGATCGATCTGCTTGAGCGCGGCGACCGAGGTATCGAGGACCTGGCGGCGCTGCGCCGGATCGGTGCGGATCACGTAGTTGATGCCGTTGAAATCATCGCGTATGGGGAACAGCATCGTCGCATTGCCGGGGCCGGTGCTGTCGTTGGGCATCGCCAATGTTTCGACGACACCGACGATCGGAATCGGCGCGTCGCCCCAACTGTAGAACTGTTTGCCGATCGCGTCCTCGCCCGGAAACAGACGCTCCGCCATTGCGCGGTTGATGATCGCGGCCGGCACACGCCCGCCGTCGCCTTCGCGGGCGATATCCGCCATGTCGACGAACTCGTCGGGATTGAACTTGCGTCCGGCCACCAGTTGCAGGCCGAAGGTGTCCAGCAGATCTTCGCTGCCCAGGTAGGGGGAGGCGAGCAGCGTGTTGTTGCGCTGGTCGGCATTGAGCCGCACGCCGCTGGTCGAGCTGCTGTTGCCGTACGGAATCTGCGTGACCGCCGCAACATGGCGCACGCCGGGGATCGCACGCAGCGCGGCGAGGTCGCGTTGAATGCCCGCCTTGCGATCGACGTCTGCGGCTTCGTCGATGCTCGGCATCTGGATGCGCAGCAGTTCATTCTCGACCGTGCCGCTGGGGCGCGACATGTGGTCGATCCGGCGATCGATCAAATAGATCGCGTTGCAGATGATCGCGCAGGCAAGCGCGATCTCGATCACGATCAGGGCAGCTGCGGTCTTGTGCCGGCGCAGTGTCGAGAAGATAGGGCGGATGTCCATGGAAGTCCTCGAAGAAGTCTGGGTCATTGCGACTTGAGCTGGATCGCCGGCGTCACCTGCATCGCGCGCCATGCGGGCAACAGGCCGGCCAGCAGACTCGCCACGATCGACAGGGCGAAGGTGGTCAGCAGCATCGTCAGGTCGAGCTTGGCGAGCGCGGCGTAGCTGCTCGGGTTCTGGCGCACGGCCCACAGGCCGAGCAGGGCGAGGCCCAGACCGACCACACCACCGGCCACGCCGATCGCACCGGCCTCGATCAGGAACTGGGCGAAGATCGCGCGTCGCGATGCGCCGAGTGCGCGGCGCACGCCGATCTCCGAGGCCCGGCGCAGGCTCTTGGCGAGCAGCAGGCCGACCGTGTTGACCAGGCACACCAGCAGGAAGCCGACTGCGAGCCACAGCTGCAGTCGCACGTCACTGGGCACCACCTTGTGGTGGTCGAGCAGCGCCGTGACGTCTCGCAGGCGCACGTTGTTCGGACGTTCAAAGCGTCCCGCCGCGCGCTGCATGTCGGAGTAGCTGTTCAGATAATCGCGATAAGCGGCAGCGTCCGCGGGCGATTCAAGCTCTACCCAGTACTGCACCCAACTGCAGGGCGCATTGAGCGCGTTCGGATCGGTGCCTGAGTCGCCCCAGCAGTTCATGCTACCCATGCGCGAGAGTTTCTGCTCCATGGCGGTCGAGAACGGGACGAACACCGATTCCAGCGTGTTGAAGCGATCCAGCGTCAGGTCCCAGAAGCGTGGCGTCGGCATCCACGGGCCGAGCACGCCGATCACGCGGAAATCGGCGCCATTGATGCGCAGTGTTTGACCTGTGCTGTCGCCACCGCCGAACACCTTCTGGTTGGTGTCGGCCGAGATCACCGCGACGCGTGCGCGCGCGGCGTCGTCGTCCGCGGTCCAGGCCCGGCCGTAGGCCAGCGGCGCGTCGAACATCGGGAAGAAATCCGCCGAGGTGTAGCGCGCATCGGTGAAAAAAGGCGTGCGTGTGCCCTCCGGTGCGATGGCAACGAATCCGCCGCTCATCATCGCCTGGTGCGTGCCGCGCGCTTCGCGCAACAGCGTCTCGGCGTCGAAGCGTGTGACGTTCGCATCAGGCTCTTCGCTGGCGACGAAGCCACTCATGTTGGCGGCATCAAGTTGTACGTAGAACAGGCGATCGCTCTTGTCGGGGATCGGATCGCCCGACAGCACGTGGAAGACAGTCAGCGTGGTCATGCTGGCGCCGATGCCCAGCGCGATCGCCAGCACCATCAGTGCGGTGAGCACCTTGCTGTTGCGGAAGCTGCGCAGCGCGAGCTGCAGGTAGTAACCGAACATGCCGGGTCTCCTCAGGCGTCTGCGGGAACGCGCGACGCGGCCGCCGGCGAGGGCGCGGCGTGCAGCGCCTGCAGGTCGGTCGCCATGCCGTCGACGATGTGCACGTTGCGGTGCGCGCGCGCCGCGAGCTCGGGATCGTGCGTGACCATCACGATCGTCGTGCCGCGTGCGTTGATGTCCTCGAGCAGCTCCAGCACGCTGCGCGCCATCTGCGAATCGAGGTTGCCCGTGGGTTCGTCGGCGAGCAGCAGGCGCGGGCTGCCGGCGAGTGCGCGTGCGATCGCCACGCGCTGCTGCTGACCGCCAGAGAGTTCGGCCGGAAAGTGTTTCATGCGCGAGCCCAGGCCCACCAACGACAGCGATTCCTCGATGCGAAGGCGACGGTCGGACGCCGCCATACCGCGATAGCGCAGCGGCACGTCGACGTTGTCGAACAGGTTGAGATCGGGAATCAGGTTGAAGCCCTGGAAGATGAAGCCGATCTTCTCGTTGCGCAGTTTCGAGCGCGCATCGTCGTTGAGTCCGCGTACTTCGACACCGTCGATCCGGTACTCGCCACCGGTGAAGGTTTCCAGCAGGCCGGCGATGTTGAGGAAGGTCGTCTTGCCCGAACCCGACGGTCCGGTGACGGCGACGAATTCACCCTCGGCGACATGCAGGTCGAGCGAGCGCAACGCATGGGTTTCGACGAGTTCGGTGCGGTAGACCTTGGCGACCTGGCGCATGTCGAGCATGAGAATGTGTCCTGTGACGTGAGCTGGAAAGAAGGAAGGCGCGTCGCGATCAGCGGACGCGGAATAGGGTGGGCAGGCCGTGGTCGACGGTGCGCCGGCGGGCGCGCGCGAACGTGGGCATGCGCGCGCCGGCTGACATGTCGGTGGGAATGCCCGCCTCGAATGCGGACGACAGCCGATGCGGCAAGGCGCTGGCGAGCTCGTCGGCGGTCCAAGCGACGGGAAACGGGCAATCGATGCGTGTGTGCATGATCAGAGTCCGGAGATGCGGATGCGGTCCGCGTTGTCGAAGAGATCGGTGCCGGCGACGACGACGCGTTCGCCCGGCTGCAGGCCCTCGACGATTTCCACCGCCGACAGGCTGCTGGCGCCCGCCGTGATCGGCCGGCGCACCGCCGTGTTGCCATCCATCACGTACGCCGCGCTGCCGCCTTCCTGATCGAGGAAGGGACCGCGCGCCACCATCAGCACGTCCTCGCGGGTGTCGAGCAGGATGCGCGCGGTCAGGCGCTGGCTCTGACGCAGACCCGGCGGCTGGCTGTTCTCGTCGAAGCGCAGGCGCGCGACGACTTCACCATTGACGACCTCGGGCGAGACCGCCGAGACCTTCGCCGGATACGTCGTGCCGACGCTGCGCAGTTCGGCCGGCATGCCGATTTCGAGATCGCGCGCGAAGCTTTCCGGCACCTTGATCTCGACCTCGAACACCGACAGGTCGACGACCGACAGCACCGGCGCGTTCACGGCGACGTTGCTGCTCTGCACCGCCTGCACCTGGCCGACGATGCCGTCGAAGGGCGCGCGCAGCGTCAGCGCGTCGACCTGGCGGCGCACTTCCATGACCACACTGCGCTGGCGCTCGGCGACGAGCTGCTTGTTGCGCGTGTCCAGTCCCGCGCCGCGGCCTTGCAGGCCGAGGTCCTCGGTCGCAGACGCCACGCCGATCTCGGTCTTCTGCAATGTGTCCTGCGCGCGTGCGAGATCGACCTGCGCGACCGCGCCGCCTTCGTAGGCACGCTGATAACGCTGCAGATCGCGCTCTGCCGCAGTGCGGTCGATCTGCGCCTGGTCGAGCACCTTGCGCGCTTCGGCGCGGCGCAACTGCGCATCGAGCTCGGCGCGGCTGGCTTCGGCCTCGTAGCCCGCTAGCGTGGCCTCCTCCTGCGCCAGCTTGCTGCGCAGCTCCGGGCTGTCGATCTCGGCCAGCGCCTGGCCCTTCTCGACGCGATCGCCAGCGACGACTTTCAAGGTGAGCATGCCGCCGGAGATCGCATACAGCGTCGGGCTGTTGGCGGCGATGACCCGGCCCTCGGCCGCGATGTCGCGGACCAGATCGCCGCGAGTGACTTCAGCGAAGCGCAGGCGCTGCGCGTCGACGGACTGTGCGCCGGACGCCCAGCCGCTGAGCAACCACGCGACAGCGCCGACCAGCAGCACGCCCGCGATGCCGCCGATCAGCCACGGGCGGCGGCGCGAGTGACCGGAACGCGCGTGGACAGTGTCCTGTCGGGCGGTGTCGCGGATGCCGGCAGGGCGGGGGGGCGGATTGGGAGAAGCGTTGGACATGCGGACGATCTCTTGCGGATACGTCCTGTAAAGCAGATGCCGTGCCAATTTCAAGCGTTTGATTTATTTGGAGAAATTTTCCAGATGGGGCGTCCGCATGGTGCCCGGACGTCCGCGGGCGGACGGCGGCGCGCGGGTGGCGCGCGACTTGCCTGGGATGTCATTGGCTGTAGCGCGTCGAATCCGCGCCACGGCGCATTGACCTCTGAAGGCGGTGCTTCCGCCAGCAGTCTGACTCGCTGCCAGACGAGCTCCGCTGATCGTGTAATGCAGGAACCTTCCTGGATACGCGTTGTAAGCAGTGCAGGGACCCGTGATCGACGCGCTTCGCCGATACAGCTCCCAGTACCTTTCAGTGGGCCCCGTGGGTGCCTACATTTCCGAGGCTCTGCGAGGTGTCGAAGAGATCTCCGTAACACCAGAGTTCTGCAAGCGCTGAACGCGTGCAGGACCGCCATGCAGCTGCAGCCAGCAGCGCCGCTAGAATGGTCGTCTCAACAGATTAGGAGCAGGCCGGATGTGCGGAATTGTCGGTGCGATCGCGGATCGCGATGTGGTCCCGGTCCTCGTGGAGGGCCTCAAGCGCCTCGAATATCGCGGATACGATTCGGCCGGCATTGCGGTGGTGACCGACGGCGCGGTCCGTCGCGTGCGTCGCACCGGCCGTGTCGCTGAAATGGAGGCCGCCGCGCGCGCCGATGGCCTGCAGGCCGGTCTCGGTATCGGCCACACCCGCTGGGCCACGCACGGCGGCGTGACCGAAACCAATGCGCATCCGCACATCAGTCATGACAGCCTCGCACTGGTGCACAACGGCATCATCGAAAACCACGAGGCGCAGCGCGAACGGCTCACGCAGCTCGGCTATGTGTTCGAGTCGCAGACCGACACGGAAGTCATCGCGCACCTGATCCACCACCATCAGTCGCAGGGTTTCGATCTGCTGGCGGCGCTGCAGGCGTCGGTCCGGGAACTCGAAGGCGCCTATGCGCTGGCAGTGATCGACAGGAGTGAGCCCGATCGCATGGTCGTCGCACGCATGGGCTGTCCGCTGCTGGTGGGCCTGGGCGAGGGCGAGAATTTCGTCGCGTCCGACGTATCCGCGATCCTGCAGGCCACACGGCGTGTGATCTTCCTGGAAGAAGGTGACACCGCAGTGCTGACACGTCAGAGCGTGCAGATCTTCGACGACGCCGGCGCCTCCATCGTGCGCGACGAACATCTGTCCGATGTGTCGTTGGCCTCGCTGGAACTCGGCCCCTATCGCCACTTCATGCAGAAGGAGATCCACGAACAGCCGCGTGCGCTGGCCGACACAGTGGAAGCGATCATCGATGCCGCCGCGTTCGAACCCACGCTGTTCGGCAAAGACGCCGCCGAAGTGCTGCGCGAAGTCGAAGGTGTGCAGATCTTGGCCTGCGGCACCAGCTTCTATTCGGGATCGGTCGCGCGCTACTGGATCGAGGCCATCAGCGGGCTGCCGTGCTCGGTCGAGATCGCAAGCGAGTATCGCTATCGCAAGGCGGTCGCAAATCCGAAGCACCTGATCGTCACGATTTCGCAGTCGGGCGAAACGCTCGACACCATGGAAGCGCTCAAGTACGCGAAGTCGTTGGGGCACACGCGGACGCTCTCGATCTGCAATGTGCCCGAGAGCGCGATCCCGCGCGCCAGTGGCCTCGTGTTCTACACCCGCGCAGGCGCGGAGATCGGCGTGGCATCGACGAAGGCGTTCACGACGCAGCTGGTCGGCCTGTTCGCGCTTGCGGTCACGCTGGCCAAGCTCAATGACAATCTGAGTGAAGATCAGGAATCGGCGTATATCGAAGACCTGCGGCAGCTTCCGGGCAGCGTGCAGCACGCGCTGAATCTCGAGCCGCAGATCACGTCCTGGGCGGAGAAGTTCACCCCCAAGCACCATGCGTTGTTCCTCGGCCGCGGCGTGCATTACCCGATCGCTCTGGAGGGCGCGCTCAAGCTCAAGGAGATCTCCTACATCCACGCCGAGGCGTATCCGGCTGGCGAGCTGAAGCACGGGCCACTGGCACTGGTCGATACCGATATGCCCGTCGTCGTAATCGCACCGAAGGATGCGTTGCTGGAGAAGGTGAAGTCGAACATGCAGGAAGTACGTGCCCGTGGCGGTGAGCTGTTCGTGTTCACCGATGCGGACAGCAACTTCAGCGCATCCGAAGGCGTACATGTGATCCGCA
The DNA here is from genome assembly GCF_979256585.1 of Luteimonas sp. AC640a. Taxonomy (NCBI): domain Bacteria; kingdom Pseudomonadati; phylum Pseudomonadota; class Gammaproteobacteria; order Lysobacterales; family Lysobacteraceae; genus Luteimonas; species Luteimonas sp. AC640a. Next base: position 55,447 of record NZ_CEEDOV010000011.1, read on the forward strand.
CACCACGGCACGTCGGCGTGTTGAGCCCGATCGTGCACACCATTCCGGTACAGCTGCTGGCGTATCACACGGCCCTTTCGCGTGGGACGGATGTCGACAAGCCTCGTAACTTGGCCAAGTCGGTCACCGTCGAGTAGCGCCACAGCAGCGATCTTGCTGAACGCGCGCCTTGATTTAACGGGTTGGTACGGAAATTTGTGTCAGGGTCTTTGCAAACCGATTTCATCTATGCATAATTCGCGCCCCGCTTGGCGGGCTGCACTTCGGGGCAGCAGGCAAGGCGGGGCGAGAAAGACAACAGCCTTCACGCGGTGTTGACAGCCTCGAAAGTCGCGGTAAGATGTGCGGCTCGCTTCAACGAAAGGCCTTC
>NZ_CEEDOV010000012.1:0-51845 GCF_979256585.1 Luteimonas sp. AC640a
GAAGGCCTTTCGTTGAAGCGAGCCGCACATCTTACCGCGACTTTCGAGGCTGTCAACACCGCGTGAAGGCTGTTGTCGTTCTCGCCCCGCCTTGCCCGCTGCCCCGAAGTGCAGCCCGCCAAGCGGGGCGCGAATTATGCATAGATGAAATCGGTTTGGGAACCCTTGGCGCAAGATTTTTTTCTTGACGCTTGGGGAGTGCTTGCCGAAGGTGGATGCAGTCCATCCATTCGGTGCTTCCATGCGCGCTCTTCGTCTGCTTCTGCTTTCCCTGCTTGCGTCCTGTCTGCTGCCCGCATGTGCGAGCGGTGGTGACTGGGTGGAGCTTGCAGGCAACCGCTATACGGTCGAAATCGCCGCGAACGATGAAGCCCGTGCACGCGGGCTGATGTTCCGCGACACGCTCGAAGAGGGGCACGGCATGCTCTTCATCCATGACAGCGAGGCGCCGCAGGCTTACTGGATGAAGAACACGCGCATCGCGCTCGACATCCTCTACTTCGACGATGCACGCAGGCTGGTGTCTCAGCAGCGCGACGTGCCGCCGTGTTCCGCCGGCAATCGCTGTCCGCCTTACCCGAGCACGGGCCCTGCGCGCTATGTGCTGGAGCTCAATGCAGGTGAAGCGCAGCGGATCGGTCTGAAGGACGGTGAGACGCTGACGCTGTCGCCTTCGATCCCAACGCCCTGAGCCACGTCACCGCCACACCAGCGGCTATGCAGGCCTCCACGTCATGAGTGATGCAGTGCAATTGCCCGAGTGGGCATCGTTGTCGGGCACCGCGGATGCAGCGGTGCCCCTGTTCGCGAGCTCACTGTTGATCGCACGCGACGAATACCCCGCGCTCGACGTCGCGCATTGCGATGCGGTACTGGAATCGCATGCCCGGCATCTGCGGATCGAAGTCGACGCGATCGAGCAGACGCCCCTGAAAATGCAGGCGATCAACCGGCACCTGTTCGAGGAGGTCGGCTATGCCGGCAACCACGACACCTACTACGACCCACGCAACAGCTATCTCAATGCGGTGATCGAACGCCGGCTCGGCAATCCGATCATGCTGGCCGTGGTGCAGATGGAGGTCGCGCGCCGGCTCGGCGTCGCCCTGGACGGCATCTCGTTTCCCGGCCACTTTCTGGTCCGGTTGCCAGTCGGGGGCGGCATGCTGGTGATGGACCCGTTCAACGGCGGCCGCCCGCTCGATATCGAGGAGCTCCGGTCGCGGGTCGCGCCCCATGTCGATGGCGGGCCGCCCGACGATGACACGCTGGCCAGGCTGCTGCGTCCGGCCACGCCGCGGATGATGCTGATGCGGATGCTGCGCAACCTGCATGGCACCTATGCGGAAGCAGACGACTGGGTGCGCGCGGTGCGTTGCGCCGATCGCCTGCTGTCGCTGTCGCCCGATGCACCCGATGCCCTGCGCGATCGTGGCCTGGGCTATCTGGCCCTTGGCCATGTCACCGGCGCACGCGAGGATCTGGGCCATTACGTCGTCCGGTACCCGGACGCGGCCGATGTGGATGCGGTGCGCGAGCAATTGGTCCACATCGGACGCACGCGCGATCGCGCGCACTAGGCGATGTCAACGGCCCCGCGCACGCGGCTGGCCCGATGACGCGCCCTGAGGTTCAGCTCAGAGCGTCATCATCTCGAAGTCGTCCTTGGTGACGCCGCAGTCGGGACAGGTCCAGGTATCGGGCACATCGTCCCAGCGCGTGCCGGCGGCAATGCCCTCGTCCGGAATACCGACGGCTTCGTCGTAGATGAAACCGCAGACCACGCACATCCATGTCTGGTAGGCGCCCTGCGTCGTCGGATCGTTCATCGGATAATGACCACATGCGGCATTGGAACGGAGCCGCATTGTCCCATCGCGCTCCCCCCACAGGAACCCACGTCGATGAACGCTTCCCCGTCCGCGCCACGCGGTCTGTACCTGCTCACGCCCGATGCAAGCGAGACCGCGCAGCTGCTGGCGCAGGTCACGCCCGTGCTGCCCCATGCCACGTGGTTGCAGTACCGCAACAAGCGCGCCGATGCCGCCCTGCGCCGGGCGCAGGTGCAGGCGCTGCTGCCGCTGTGCCGCGCGACCGGCGTGCCGCTGATCGTCAACGACGACTGGCAGCTGGCGGCCGATCTCGGCGCGGACGGTGCGCATCTGGGAGAGGACGACGGCGCGCTGGTCGATGCACGCGCGGCGCTGGGCGAAGACGCGATCCTCGGCGCCTCCTGCTATGACGACATCACCCGGGCCAAGCGCGCGGTCGACGCCGGCGCGAGTTATGTCGCCTTCGGTGCGTTCTTCCCGTCTCCGACAAAGCCGGAGGCCCGTGTCGCGCACAGGTCATTGCTGCGCGATGCAGAGACGCTCGGTGTACCGCGGGTGGCGATCGGCGGCATCACGCCGGAGAATGCGCGCCAACTCGCAGCCGCCGGCGCCGATCTCGTCGCCGTCATCAGTGGCGTCTTCGCCGCACGCCACCCGGCCGCCGCCGCGCATGCCTATCGCGCCGCGTTCGGCCTCTGAACCCTCTTCTGATTGGAGTCTCCATGGATACGTCCCGCTCGCATGCCCTGTTCGAACGCGCCCGCACCCTGCTGCCGGGTGGCGTCAATTCGCCGGTGCGCGCGTTCAAGTCGGTCGGCGGCGAACCCTTCTTCGTGCAGCGCGCGGACGGCCCCTATCTGTTCGACGTCGACGGCAACCGCTACATCGATTACGTGGGCTCGTGGGGGCCGATGATCGTCGGCCACAACCACGCGAGCGTGCGCCAGGCGGTCAAGCGCGCGATCGGTGACGGTCTGTCGTTCGGTGCGCCGACCGAAGCGGAGATCACGATGGCCGAGCGCCTGACCGCGCTGGTGCCGTCGATGGAGATGGTGCGCATGGTCAATTCGGGCACCGAAGCCACGCTGTCGGCGATCCGCCTCGCGCGTGGCGCAACGGGCCGCACCTGCATCGTCAAGTTCGAGGGCTGCTACCACGGCCACGGCGATTCGTTCCTGGTCAAGGCCGGCAGCGGTGCGCTCACCCTTGGCGTGCCGACCTCGCCGGGTGTGCCGAAGGCGCTGGCCGATCTGACGCTGACCCTGCCCTACAACGATTTCGAAGCGGCCACCGCGCTGTTCGACGAAGTGGGCGCGGACATCGCCGGTCTGATCATCGAGCCGGTGGTCGGCAACGCCAACTGCCTGCCGCCGCGCGAAGGCTATCTGCAGCATCTGCGCGAGTTGTGCACGCAGCACGGCGCGCTGCTGATCTTCGACGAGGTGATGACCGGCTTCCGCGTCGCGCTCGGCGGCGCGCAGGCGCGTTACGGCGTGACGCCGGATCTCAGCACCTTCGGCAAGATCATCGGCGGCGGCATGCCGGTGGGTGCGTATGGCGGACGCCGCGACCTGATGGAGCAGATCGCGCCGGCCGGGCCGATTTACCAGGCCGGCACGCTGAGCGGCAATCCGGTCGCGATGGCCGCGGGCCTGGCGATGCTGGATCTGGTCTCCGCGCCCGGTTTCCACGACGCGCTGGAAGCAAACTCGAACCTGCTGTGCGACGGCCTGGAAGCCGCAGCGCGCGAAGCCGGCGTGCCGTTCACCACCACGCGCGTCGGCGGCATGTTCGGCCTGTTCTTTACCGACGAGACGTACGTGGACACCTACGCACAGGCCGTCGCCTGCGATACCGCCGCATTCAACTGTTTCTTCCACGCGATGCTCGAACGCGGTGTGTTCCTGGCGCCATCGGCGTTCGAAGCAGGCTTCATGTCGTCGGCGCACGATGCATCGGTCATCGAGGCCACGCTGGAGGCGGCGCGCGGGGCATTCGCGGACGTGCGCCAGGCATGAGCGAGCCGGGCGCCAAGCCGGAGGAGTTCGATCCGCAGGCCAGCGTGTTCGAACGCGATTTCCTGCCGGCGCGCCCGAGCGGGCTGCGTAACCGCTTCTATCGCCTGCTGTTCCATCACGAAACTGCCAGCGAACGAAACTTCGATCTCGCCCTGATCGGCACGATCCTCGTCAGCGTGATCGTGGTGCTGCTCGACAGCGAGCCGTCGATCAAGGCGCGATGGCACCACGGGCTGCTGATCGCCGAATGGGTGTTCACCATCCTGTTCACCATCGAATACGGCCTGCGCCTGTGGGCCGTTCGTCGACCGCTGCGGTATGCGACCAGCTTCTTCGGCGTCATCGACCTGCTGGCCATCCTGCCCAGCTATCTGTCGCTGATCTTCGTCGGCAGCCAGTATCTGCTGGTCATCCGCGTACTGCGCCTGCTGCGCGTGTTCCGCGTGCTCAAGCTCGTGCAGTACTCCAGCGAGGCAGGGGTGCTGATCACGGCGCTCGCGCGCAGCCGCCGCAAGATCGCCGTGTTCGTGAGCACGCTGGTCGCGATCGTCATCATCTTCGGCGCACTGATGTACGTCATCGAAGGGCCGGAGCACGGCTTCACCAGCATCCCGACCGGCATGTACTGGGCCGTGGTGACGATGGGCACCGTCGGCTTCGGCGATATCTCGCCAGGCACGCCCTTCGGGCGGTTCATCACCTCGATCCTGATCCTCATCGGCTACAGCATCATCGCGGTGCCGACCGGCATCTACACCGCGGAACTCGCGAGCACGCTGCGGCCGAAGCGACGCAACGTGCGCTGCCCGGAATGCGGGTTGCAGGACCACGAGCAGGAGTCCTGGCACTGCCGGCGTTGCGGCACCGGTCTGCCGCCGGAAGAACCTGCGCCGTGAGAGCACCACCGCCGCTGCGGCTGGTGCTGTTCGATTTCGATGGCGTGCTGGCACGCTATTCGCACGCCACGCGCCTCGCGCATCTGGCACGCGTCGCCGGCTGCACGCCGGCGCGCGTGTCGGAGGTGGTGTTCGACTCGGGACTGGAGCGCGCCTACGACAGCGGTGCGCTCGATACGGCGGCCTATCTGCAGCAGCTGGGCGCAGGTCTTGGTTGCACCATCGATGCGGACATCTGGATCAGTGCGCGCATCGCCGGGACACAGGCGGACCTGATCGCACTGGAACTCGTCGCGTCTGTCGCCTCCCGCACGCAGGTCGGCGTGCTGACCAACAACGGCGCGTTGATGCTGGATGCGATCCCCCGCATCGTCGCGCCGTTGTTCCCGATGCTCGAAGGCCGCGTGCTGTGCAGCGGCGTCCTCGGCGTGCGCAAACCGGACCGCGCGATCTTCGACCACGCGCTCGCGCATTTCGACGTGCGCGCCCAGGACGCGCTGTTCATCGACGACCTGTTCGTCAACGTGCAGGGCGCACGCGCCGCGGGCCTGCACGCCGACACGGTGGTCGACGCGCGGTCGATGCGGACGGTGTTGCGGCGTTACGGCGTGCTGCCCACAGGTCTCGGCGCCGCGGTTTGAAATCTGCTTGATCCCGCAGCGGGATGCTGTCTCCGGTCATCCCAATCCGGAGTTCCCATGCGACATCCTTTCGTGTCCTGTGTACTGGTCGCCACGCTGTGCCTCACGCCCGCGCTGTCCCGGGCCGCCGACACCGTCCTGATCGTGCTCAGCGGCGAAGGCCGCGATGCCGGCAAGACCCGTCCCGGCTACGAGTTCGACGAACTGTCCCAGGCCTGGCTGATCTTCAAGGCCAATGGCCTCGCGGTCGAGGTCGCCAGTCCGCAGGGCGGCGCGGTGGAAGCGGATGCCTACAACGCGGAGGAGCCCTTCAATACAGCGCTGCTGGCAGATACAAATGCGATGCGCCAACTGGCCGATACCCGCCGCACCGACGCGCTGGACGCGGGCGACTACGCCGCGGTCTATGTGGTCGGCGGGAAAGGCGCAATGTTCGATCTGCCGCGCGACACCGCCCTGCAACAGCTGATCGCCAATGCCTGGGACAACGGCGCGGTGATCGCCGCGGTCTGCCACGGGCCGGCAGCGCTGGTCGACGTGCGTCTGACCGATGGCGCGCCGTTGCTCGCCGGGCGTCGCATGACCGGCTTCAGCAACGAAGAGGAAGCCGTCTTCGGCAAGAAGTGGGCCGCTGAATTCCCGTGGCAGCTCGAAGATGCGGCGCGGGCGCGTGGTGCGCTCTGGGACGAAGCGCCGCTGATGATGCCGAAGCTCGTCGTCGACGGACGCCTGATCACCGGCCAGAACCCTTACTCGACCACCGCCGTGGCGGAGGCGATCGTGCGCGGTCTGGGACGCACACCGGTGGCCCGCACGCCCTGGCGCGACGAGGCGAGCATGACACTGGTGGAGCGACTACGCGATGGTGATGAGGCCGGCGCGCGTGCGGCGCTGGCGGCATCGCCCGCGCGCTATCACCCGGAACTGATCGGCATCCTCGGCTACTACCAGGCCCAGGTTGCCGGCGACGATGCAGTGGCGCTGCGCCCGGCGCTGCAGACGATGCGGTTGGCGCTGCCGCACATGGACGAACCGCGGCTCACGCTGGCCGCCGCCGACGCGCACCTGCGTCTGGGCGAGCGCGCGGAAGCCCGGCGCCTGGTACTCCAGGTACTGGAAGCGGCTCCGGGAATGGAACAGGCTGAGGCCCTCCTGCAACGCATCGACGGCTGACGATGGACACGCCCGCGCCACGCATTCTGGTGATCGAGGACAACCCGGTGCTGCGGGCCAATCTCGACGCGATGTTCCTCGAACACGGTATCCATGCGGACTTCGCCGCCGACGGTCTCAGCGGGCTGCAGGCCGCCCTGTCGGAGCCGCCCGATGTGCTGGTGCTGGATCTGGGCCTGCCGGGACTGGACGGCCTGCGCGTGTGCGAACGTTTGCGCGCGCAGGCGGATCGCCACGTGCCGGTATTGATGCTGACGGCCCGCGACGCGCTGGACGACAAGCTGCTCGGCTTCCGCAGCGGCGCCGACGACTATCTGGTCAAACCGTTCGCCGCGGGCGAACTGCTGGCGCGGTGCCTGGCACTGTCGCAGCGCCACCGGGCCGGCACGACGCACGTGCTGCGCATCGGCAGTCTCAGCGTCGACCGCCGCAGCGGCCTGGCCCAGCGCGCGGGCCGCCCGCTGGATCTGCAGCAGACCGCGCAGCGCCTGCTGCTGGCACTGGCGGAGGCGTGGCCGCGCACCTTGACCCGCAGCGAACTGGTCGAGCGCGTCTGGGGCGCGTCACCGCCGGAATCCGGCCCGCTGCGCACGCACCTCTATCTGTTGCGACGTGCGCTGGACGGGCCGGCCGACACGCCGATGCTCAAGACCGTGCACGGGGTCGGCTTCCGCCTCGAGGCCGACACATGAGCGCGGCGTCCCGGCGCCATCGTCTGCGCGACCGGTTGATGCTGGCCTTCTCCGGCTTCGCCCTGCTGGTCGCCCTGCTCTACGGGTTCTATGTGGTGCTGTTCGTCTATCTGGTGGAGGACGCGGTCTTCCAGGGCCTGCTCGAAGACGAGGCTGCGACGCAGCTGGCACACCATGCCGAGACTGGCGCCTGGACAGCGCCGGCGCTGCGGTTCGTCACCTTGCATGTCGATCCCGCGACATTCCCCGACGCGCTCGGCGCGCGTCTCGCCGAGTCGCCGTGGCGTCGCGAGTTCCCCGGCGAGGCCGGTCGCCACTACCACTTGCAACCGCTGGAGCCGGCGGGCGCCGCAGCGCCGGCGTGGTTGCTGGCGGAAGTCAGCCAGCAACTCGTGGTGCGGCCGATGCGCGGCGGCATCGCGCAGTGGCTGGGCTGGTCGGGACTGGCGGTGACGCTGCTGGCCCTGCTGCTCGGCGCATGGCTGGCGCGGCGCATGACCGCGCCGCTGTCGCGCCTCGCGGCCCTGGTCGACGATGCGACACCCACGCAGCTGCCGGCCGGATTCGCGGATGGATTTCCGGACAACGAGGTGGGCACGCTTGCGCGCGGACTGGAACACCTGATCGGACGCGTCGATGCATTCGTGATGCGCGAACGCGAGTTCACCCGCGATGCCAGCCACGAACTGCGCACACCGCTGGCGGTGATCCGCAGCGCCTGCGAACGGCTCGGCGCCCGGACCGATCTGGGCCTCGACGCGCAACGGCAACTCGAACACGTCCGCCAGTCGGCGCAGCAACTCGAACGCACGGTCGCGGCATTGCTGGCCCTGGCGCGCGAGGATGGCACCGAGACCGCGACCGACATCCCGTTGCTGCCGGTGCTGGAACGCGTGATCGTCGACCAAGCGCCGTTGCTGGACGGGCGCGATGTGTCGATCCGTGTCGACGTGCCCGACGCGACCCAGGCCCGGTTGCCGGCGACGGTGCTGCACATCGTGCTCGCGAATCTCGTCGGCAATGCCTTCGTCCATGGCGGCGCCGGTGAGGTTGTCATCGATATCGATGCGGGCTGTCTGCGCATCGCCAATATGGGCGCGTGGCCGGGCGACGCGGCGTTCCAGCCGTTCGTCAAAGGCGACGCCAGCGCAGGTGTCGGACTGGGCCTCGCCATCGTCCGCCGCCTGTGCGCGCGACACCGGGTCGCGCTGCGTTTCGAGAGCGACGGCGTCGCGACGGTGGTCCGCCTCGCGCTCGCGCCGTCCGACGACGCGGTGAGTTGAGACGGATCAGGGCGGCCCGGACGGCGCGCGATCAATCGCCAGAAGTGCATCCGGCCCGGGACGCCTGCAACGCTTTGCGCAAGCGTCCGGCCCAGGCATCGCGCGTCTCCCGCCCGGTCGGCACAGGCGGCTGCGGCCCCGGATAGATCCGCAGCAATCCGTCACCCGCCATCCGTGGCTGCACGTGCAGATGCACGTGCGGTACTTCCTGGCCACCGGCCTGGCGATTGGATTGCCACAGGTTGAGGCCGTCGGGTGCGAAGACCGCGTCGGCCGCGCGTGCGATGCGGACGGCGATCCGCATCAGCTGCGCGGCGGTGTCTTCGTCCAGGTCGAACAGCGTTTCGACGTGCCGGCGCGGCACCACGAGCACGTGCCCGGGCACCGCCTGGCGCAGGTCCATGAAGGCGATGACCTGATCGTCTTCATGGACGAGACTCGCGGGCAGTTTGCCTGCGAGGATCGCGCAGAACGCGCAGCCGTCCGCAGTGGACTCAGCCGACGGCGACGGCATCGGCGATCGCCGCACGCAACCGCGTCAGGCCGTCGGCGATGTCGGCATCGGTGATGTTCAACGCCGGCACGAACCGCAGCACGTCGGGACCGGCCTGCAGCATCAGCAGGCCGTGGCGCGCGGCGTGGTCGAGGATCGTCGCAGCCTTGCCGGCATGCTCGGGACGCAGCACGGCGCCGAGCATCAGACCGCGACCACGGACTTCCGAGAACAGGCCGAACTCTGCATCGAGCGCGGCGAGGCCATCGCGCAGCGCGCGTGACTGGCGTTCCACGTTGGCGGCGATTTCCGGCGAGGCCAGCTTGCGCAACGCAACGCGCGCGACCGCGGCGGCGAGAGGATTGCCCCCGAAGGTGGTGCCGTGATCGCCGAACTGCATGGCCTCGGCGACCTTCGGACCGGCCAGCAGGGCGCCGATCGGGAATCCGCCGCCGAGCGCCTTGGCCAGCGTGACGATGTCGGGCACGGCGCCATCCTGGGGATGCGCGAACAGCGTGCCGGTGCGGCCCATGCCGCACTGGATTTCATCGAGCACCAGAAGCGCATCAAAGCGATCGCACAGCGCGCGCACCGCGGCCAGATATCCATCGGCGGCGGGCATGACGCCGCCTTCGCCCTGCACGGGTTCGAGCATCACCGCGGCGACGTCGCCATCGGCCATCGCGGCTTCGAGCTGGGCGATGTCGTTGAAATCGACGTAGCGGAAGCCGCCGGGCAGCGGCTCGTAGCCGGCCTGGTACTTCGGCTGCGCGGTCGCGGTGACCGCGGCCAGCGTGCGGCCGTGGAAGCTGCCACGTGCGGTGACGATGACGCGGCGGTCGGGGCTGCGGCCCTGCGCGGTGGCCCACTTGCGCACGAGCTTGATCGCGGCCTCGTTGGCCTCGGCGCCCGAATTGCACAGAAAGGTGCGCGTGGCGAAGCCGCTGGCCTCGACCAGTTCGGCGCTCAGCCGCAGCGGCGGCTCGCTGAAGAACACGTTGCTGGTGTGCCACAGCTTGCCGGCCTGTTCGACCAGTCCGGCAACGAGATCGGGATCGTTGTGGCCGAGGCCGCAAACGGCGATGCCCGCCGACAGGTCGACGTATTCGCGACCTTCGCTGTCCCAGACGCGCGCGCCATCGCCGCGCTCGAGCACGAGCTCGCGTGGCCGGTAGACGGGCAGCACGTGGCGCTGGGCGAGGGCGATGAGATCGGCGGCGTCCGACGACGGCGTGGAGGCATTCATGGCGTGGGCGTTTCCATCTGGGGGGATCGGCGGCCGCCGCATCCGTCCGCGGCAGTGCGGGACAGGTGCAGGCAGGTGCCAACCGGCCGGACATTATCGGACCGGCGGTGCGGCACCGCCATCGAATCGCACACCGGCCGCGGTCCGGCGCCGCATGCAGCCTAGAATCCCGGACTCCCCCGTTCCGGAGCGCCGCATGTCCCGCATCGAGACCCTCGCCGCCCGTGCAGGCAGCCAACCCGATCCCGCCAGCGGTGCACTGGCCGTCCCGTTGCAGCTGGCGACCACGTTCGCCCACACGCCGGACGGACAGCTGCCGCAGGGTTTTCTCTACCAGCGCTACGACAACCCCACGCAGGGTGAGACCGAGCGCGTGCTGGCCGCGCTGGACGGTGCAGCGCGCGCGCTGCTGTTTCCGACCGGCATGGCCGCCGGCGCCACTGCATTGCAGACGCTGCCGGCGGGCAGCCATGTGCTGCTGTGCGACGACAGCTATTTCTCGTTCCGCGCGCTGGCGTCCCAGCAGTTTCCGCGCTGGGGCCTGACCTGCACGCTGGTCGACTTCACCGATCTGGACGCGGTGCGCGCCGCCCTGCGTCCGGAGACCCGCCTGCTATGGGCCGAGACCCCCTCCAATCCGCTGATGAAGGTGTGCGACATCGCCGCGCTGGCCGGCATCGCCCACGAGGTGGGTGCCCGCCTGCTGGTCGACGGCACGTTCGCCTCGCCGGTGCTGCAGCAGCCACTGGCGCTGGGGGCCGACATCGTCCTGCACTCGGCGACCAAGTATCTGGGCGGACACGGTGACGTGATGGGCGGCGTCCTGGCGTTCCGGGAGGACGACGACCAGGCCGCGGCCTGCCACGGACTGCGCCTGCTGGCCGGCGCCACCGCGTCGCCGTTCGCCGCTTGGATGATCCTGCGCGGCGTCCGGACGCTGCCGGCGCGGATGCATTGGCATTGCCGCAGTGCGAAGGAGATCGCCACGGTCCTCGACGCGCATCCGCAGGTGTCGGCCGTGCATTACCCCGGCCTGCCCGGCCACCCGCAGCACGCCATCGCCGCCGCACAGATGCGCGACTTCGGCGGCATGCTGTCGTTCGAGGTCGAGGGTGGCGAGGCAGCGGCGCTGGCCGTCGCCGGACGCCTGCGCCTTTTCACCAATGCGACCTCACTGGGCTCGACCGAATCGCTGATCGAACACCGCGCCTCGATCGAAGGGCCGACCTCGTCCACGCCGCGCGGCCTGCTGCGCGTGTCGGTCGGCCTGGAGCACGTGCAGGATCTGGTCGACGACCTGCTGCAGGCCCTCGAGCGCTGACCGCCGGCGCGTGCGGGATCGGCGCACTGCCACCGGCCGCTCGCCAGTGCGCGGATGAACCGGTCTGCAGGCCCGGCTATAGTCGCGTCGGTCGTCACCGGACGACGCCGGACACAAGGATCCGCATGGACACGCTCCCGATTTCCGCTGCAGTGCGCCGGGCCGCACGCATCGCCGCCCTCGCCCTCACGCTGGTGGCCCTGAGCGGCTGTGCCTCGTTCTTCGGCGGGCCGTCGCATCGCGCCGGCGTGTCCAGCAGCGTGGTCGACTATCTGTATCCGCCCGGCGACCGGTTCGAACCCGCGCAGGAAGGCGTGCCCGAGGTCCGGCTGCCGGCCCGCGTCGGCCTGATGTTCGTGCCCTCGTCGCGTGAGCCGGCCGGCCTGACCGCGGCGGATCGCCAGCAGCTGCTGGAGAAGGTGCGTGCCACCTTCCAGGCCCAGCCCTTCATCGATCGCATCGAAGTCATTCCCGACAGTTACCTGCGCCCGCGTGGCGGCTTCGACAACCTCGAGCAGATCGCCCGCCTGCAGGGCCTGGATATCGTCGCCCTGGTGTCCTACGACCAGGTCGCCGACACCGGCGATACCGCGGCCTCGTTCCTGTACTGGACCATCATCGGCGCGTACACGGTGCCGGCGACGCGCAACCAGGTCAGCACCTTCGTCGAAACGACGGTGTTCGATGTCGCATCGCGCACGCTGCTGCTGCGCGCACCCGGACAGGACCAGCGCAGTGCCGGTTCCACCGCGATCCGGACCGGCGACACGCGGGACCGTCTGGGCCGCGAAGGCTTCCAGGCGGCGATGGACGACATGAGCCGCAATCTCGACGGCGCTATCGACGGCTTCAGCCAGCGCGTCCGCGACGAGGGCCAGGTGAAGCTGGTCGACAGGCGTTCGGGCGGAAGCTGGCGTGGCCGCGGTGGCGGCGGCAGCCTGGACCTGTGGGAGCTGGGCGCATTGCTGGGTGTCCTCGCGCTGGCGCTGTCGGCTCGGCGCCGGACCTGATTCCGCGGGACGCCCCCCGATGCCGCTGCCCGCTCCGCACGCAGCGCCCCTGTTCGACGCACTGGTGCTGGACATCGACGCCGTGCTCGGTGGCCAGCTGTGGCGCTTGTGGAGTGGCCACTGGGTCCACCTCGACGCGCACCACGCCACGATCAATCTCGTCGCACTGGTGCTGCTGGCGGTGATCGCGGCCCGCATGCGGCAGCTCCGGCCGCTGCTGTGGGCATCGCTGTTGATGATGCCGCTGATCGGCATCGGCCTGCTGGGTTTCGTCCCAACGCTGCAGTGGTATGCCGGCCTGTCGGGCCTGCTGCACGGCTGGGCAGCCTGGCTGCTGATGCGCCACGGCGGGCGGCTGGCGGTGGTCGGGGCCGCGGTGCTGGTGGTCAAACTCATCTGGGAACAGTCCGGCGCCGTGGGCGGCGACCCGATGTTCCCGGTGATCCATGAGGCGCACCTGATCGGCGCGGTCGTCGGCTTCGCGCTGGCGCTGCCCGGCTACCAGCGCCAGCGCCGGCGCGGCATGCGCGTCCGCTGACCGGCAGGCGTCGGGCGCGCGGTCAGTCGAGGAACAGGTCGGGCAGCAGCGGCTGGTCCGGATCAATCGCGTATCCAGACAGGTCGTCGATGCCGGCCTCGGCCAGTACTTCGTCGTCGATCAGGAAGCGCCCGTGGAAGCCGGCGGCCTCACGTACGAGGACCGCGTGCGCGGCGTCGCCCATGATCGCCGGGCTGCGGCCATTGCCGCGCTCGACGCCCGGAATCATATTCAGTGCGTCGGTGCCGATCAGCGTGCGCGGCCAAAGTGCATTGACCGCGACGCCCTGCGGGCCGAACTCGGCCGCCAGCCCCAGCGTGACGAAGCTCATGCCCATCTTGGCCAGCGTGTAGCCGGTGTGCGGCGCCCACCACTTCGGGTCCAGCGACGGCGGCGGGCACAGCGTCAGGATGTGCGGATTGGCACTGCGCAGCAGATGCGGCAGGCAGGCCTGGGCGCACAGGAAACTGCCGCGTGCGTTGACCTCCTGCATCAGGTCGAACCGCTTCATCGGCGTGTCGAGGGTGCCGCGCAGCCAGATCGCGCTGGCGTTGTTGACCAGGATGTCGATGCCGCCGAACGCGTCGACGGTGGCGGCGACGGCCGCGCGTACCTGGTCTTCCTCGCGGATGTCGCAGCGGAGCGCCAGCGCGCGCCCACCGGCGGCTTCCACGGCACGTGCTGCGCTGTGGATGGTGCCGGGCAGCTTCGGATTCGCCACTTCGGACTTGGCCGCGATCGCGACGTTCGCGCCATCGCGGGCGGCGCGTTCGGCGATCGCCAGGCCGATGCCACGCGAGGCGCCGGTGATGAAAAGGGTCTTGCCGGCGAGCGTCGACATGCGGCGGTCCTGTCCTGCGATGGAGTCGTCGCCATTATGCGCGCGGGGTCTCCGACACGTTCAGCAAGCGGCGCGATACTGGGGCCTTTCCCGCCGCAGGATCCGCCGATGCGCCACGCTGCCGCCCTCGCCCTGTTCGCTTTGACTCTGACCGCCTGCGATGCCGCGCCGCCGACCACCGCGCCCGCTGCGCTGTTGCCCGCAGCGCAGACGCAGACGCCGGCGCCGACCGAAACGCTCGCGCAGACCGCGGCGCCTGACGAACTCGCCGCCGCGGCCGACGGCGACCTCGTCGTCAACGCGAAGTCGGTCTGGCAGGGCGATCTGGCGACATGTCGCACCGGGAACGCGGATGTCGATGACTGCCTGCTCTCGACGATGCGCGCCGCGGGCGCGTCGCCGGATGCGCTGGCAGCCAGCTCCAGGCTGATCGCACTCGACAATCCAGGCCACGTCAGCGGCTGGCGCGAGGTCGAAGGCGTGGGTCATGCGGAGATCACGTATCCGTTCCGCGCCAACACCAACCAGGGCCTGTGGCTGGTCGATGCTGACGGTCGCGCGGTGGATGTCGACGACAACGTGCTGCCGGCGGGCGCGGTGCGTTTGCGCGGCGCGCTCAAGCCCTTCCTCGACGCGCATCCCGACGCGATGCCATTCGCACCGGCGCGGGCGGTCGGCAGTGAAGCGCTGCCCGAAGGCGGCGTGCGCTTGCGCTTCGATGTGCCGATGCGCACCTGCCACGCCTGCGCGGATGTCGGCACGCTGGAACTGGGCTACGACTTCGACGCCGACCGCCGCTTCGAGGGCCGCAGCGTCATCGCCTTGCGCGAGGCCGACTGAGGCGTAGAACCTGTTCAAGGTCCGTCGCGAGCGCCGCCAGATGGCGCGTGGTGGAGCGCAGGAAGCGCAGCGTACGTGTGGTACGTGAGCATTCCGAGCACCGCACGCGCGCCAGCTGACAAGCGCAGCAGGACATTGAACAGGTTCTCAGGGCTTCGGCCCCTGCCCTTCATTGTCTTCCCACTTGAGTATCTTCCGCGTCACCACGCGGTAGACCGGCTTGCCGGTGCGGAACCAGACATCGCGCAGCCATGACGTGCGCTTGAGCACGCGCTTCTCGACCGGCGTCAGCGATGCGCGGCAATACATGCGCTTGTGCTTGAGCAGATGGCGCAGATCCTCACGCGCCAGCAGGCGCATCCAGCGCGAACGCGGATCGCCGCGCACCGCCAGCTGGAAATCGATGATCGCCGGACGCCCGTCGTCGAGCACCAGCCAGTTGGCTTCCTTGGCGAGATCGTTGTGGGCGAGGCCGCGACGATGCAGGCCCTGCAGCAAGCGGCGCGCGCGGCGGAAATAGATGAGATCGCCATGCGGCGGCCGCTGGTACATCGCATCGCCGGGCATGTAACTGCGATCGAGCTGACGTCCGGTCCAGGCCAGCAACTGCGGCACGTCCTGCATGCCGGCCACCGCGGCGAGCCCGCGCGCCTCGCGTCGGGCCAGCCACCACGCCGGCAGCCGCAGCCACAGCGGCACGTGGCGCAGATCGCGGCGTACGAACAGACCACCGTCGGTGCCGCGCATCAACGAGATGCGACCGAAGCTGTCGGACTTCAGCGCGTTCGTTTCGGTGGCCCCGGAGGCCTTGGCATCGTGTGCGGACATCGCGTCATTGTACGGAGCGATCCGCTTGCAGACCGTCGGCAGCCTGCGTCCATCCGCATCGGGCCGGACGCGCGTCACCTCGAGCCACACACGCCCGCGTGGTCCGGGGACGGTCATCGACCGCTGTCATAATGGCCCGATGCTCACTGACTTCTTCAACAGCCTGGTGACGTGGGTGGGCAACCACCCGGTCGCGGCCGGCTTCGTGATCTTCCTCATCGCGTTCTGTGATTCGGTGATCATCCTCGGCGCGATCGTCCCGGCCCTGCCGATCCTGTTCGCGATCGGCGTGCTGATCGGTCTGGGCGAGATCTCCGGCCCGTACGCGGTGGCCTGCGCCGCGCTCGGTGCGATGGCCGGCGACGGCGTGAGTTACTGGATCGGCCGCCGCTGGGGCCACGGCCTGCGCACCGTGTGGCCCTTCAGCAAGTATCCGCAGCTGCTCGACCGCAGCGAACTCGTGTTCCGGCGCAACGCGATCAAGAGCATCCTGGTCGCGCGCTACGTCGGGCCGATCCGCCCGTTCGTGCCGGCCATCGCCGGTATCGCGCACATGCCGCTGCGCCAGTATCTGCCGATCAGTTTCGCCGCCTGTCTGTCGTGGGGCGCGTTGTTCCTCGCACCGGGCTGGCTGTTCGGCGCGTCCTACGACGCGGTGGCCGCGGTCGCGGATCGCCTGGCGTTGGTGATCGGTGCGTTGCTGGCGGTGCTGGCGCTGGCCTGGGCAATCGTCATCTACAGCTATCGCTGGTTCGACGCGCACGCCAATTCGCTGCTGGCGCGCCTGCTCGCGTGGTCGCGCGCGCATCCCTGGCTCGGTCGCTACGCCATCGCGCTGGTCGATCCGAAGCGTCCCGAGTCTGCATCGCTGGCGATTCTCGCGGTCTGCCTGCTGACGATCGGCTGGGCCTGTTTCGCCCTGCTGGCGACGGTGATCATGCGCGGCGAGCCGCTGCTGATCGACCAGACCGTGTTCCAGTTCATGTACGAACTGCGCAATCCGCTGGCCGACCGGTTCATGGCCGCGCTGGCCTCGATCGGCGATGTGCACGTGCTCGGTCCGGCAGTCGCGCTGACGCTGGCGTGGCTGATCTGGCGTCGGCGCTGGCTGGGCGCCGCCCACTGGTTGGCCGCGCTCGCGTTCGGCATGGCGCTGACCGCGCTGCTGGGCGCGGTGATCGACATGCCCAAGCCGCCCACCGTGCATGGCGGTTTCGGCTTTCCCGCGGTCGAGATCACGATGTGCACGATCGTGTTCGGCTTTTTCGCCGTGCTGATCGCACGCGAACTGCCCGGGCGCACGCGCGTGTGGCCGTATCTGGTGTCGGGCGTCGTCGTCGCAGTGCTCGGCTTCGCGCGGTTGTATCTGGGCGCGCATTGGCTCAGCGACATCGTCGGCGGGATGCTGCTCGGCGTCGTCTGGCTGCTGGTGCTGGGCATCGCCTACCGGCGCCACGTGGAGCGCTCGTTCTGGATGCGTCCGGTCGCGGCGATCTTCTACATCACCTTCGCCGTCGCCGCGCTGTGGCACGCGCCGCGCGCGGTGGATCCGCTGCTCGCGAAGTTCGCACCGAAGACGTCCACGATCACGCTGTCGGCGCAGGCCTGGTGGGCGTCGGACTGGGTGCAGTTGCCCGGCCAGTTGCGCGAGCGTGATCCGGCCCACCGGTGGCCGCTGGACCTGCAGATCGCGGGTCCTCTGGCGCCGCTGCAGTCACAGCTCGAAGCGAAGGGCTGGCGGGTGCAGCCGCAGGCCGACTGGATGCGCGTGATCAACCTGCTCGACGACAGCGTGCCGCAGGCCGAGCAACCGGTGCTGCCGGCGACGCTGGACACGTTGGCGGAAACGCTGTTGATGCGCCGCGACAGCGACGCGGACCGGGTCGAAGTGTTGCGCCTGTGGCGCGCGCCGGCGGTGCTCGAAGACGGCACGCCGCTGTGGATCGGCACCAGCCAGTCGATGCTCTATACCCGGCCGTTCAGTGCGTTCGGGCTGTGGCAGCCGCAACCCGACGCGCATGGCGTACACCGCGGCCTGCGCGAGGTACTCGACGCATTCCCGTCGCGCGAGGACGTGCATCCGCAGTCCGGCGTGCCGACGCTGCGGGTCCGCACCGCGGACGACTCAGTCGTCGTCGACGACGTCGACCAGCCGTAACAGGGTGTCCAGCCGCTCGTCCGGATCGTCCAACTGCAACAGGTGCTGGCGATGCGGCTGCTCGAGCGGCAGCAGTTCGGCGAGTCGCCAGCCCACCCAGGCCGCATCGTCGAACTGCGGCTCCGGGAATGCCTGGTCCGCGCCGTCGATGTGTTCGAGGATCTTGCGCAGCACCACGCCCAGCAGCGCGTGTTCGGGTTGCAGTTCGATCACGGGATCGGCGGCGCACCAGTCGACGTCGGCGATGATCAGCCCGCTGTCGCGCACCCGCGTATGGCGCACGTGGAAGCGGCGCGCGCCGCGCACGCGCAGCGTCAGCAGACCATCGGGGCCGGTATCGAAATCCTCGATGCGCGCCTCGGTGCCGACCCCGGCCGGCGTCGCCGGGGCACCGGACTCGTCGCCATCCAGGATCAGGCAGATGCCGAATCCACTGCCACGTCGACCGCATTCGCGGACAAGATCGAGATAACGCGGTTCGAAGACCCGCAGGCCCAGCGCGGCGCCGGGCACCAGCACGGTGCGTAGCGGGAACAGCGGCAATGAGGTGTCGTCTGGCATGCGCCCAGTGTACGCAGGCCAGTGCGAAACCTCAGTCGCGAAGGCTGTCTGCGAAGCGCCGTGGGGCGCCGTCGAAGCCACCGTTGGACATGAAGACCACATGGTCGCCGGGCTGCACGCGCGCGGCGAGTTCGGCCAGCAGCGCGTCGACATCGGCCACCGCGCGCGCCTCGCCGCGCACGGCGCTCACCACCGCGCCGGCGTCCCACGCCAGTTCCGGGCGGTGCAGGAACACCACCGCGTCCGCGAGATCCAGCGACGGCGCCAGTGCATCGGCGTGCGCGCCCAGACGCATCGAATTGCTGCGCGGCTCCATCGCCACGACGATGCGCGCACCGCCGACCTTCGCCCGCAGACCGGCGAGCGTCGTCGCGATGGCGGTCGGGTGATGGGCGAAGTCGTCGTAGACGGTGATGTCGCGCGCGGTGCCGAGCACTTCCATGCGCCGCTTCACGCTGCGGAACGCCGCGAGCGCGGGCAGCAACGTGGCGCTGTCGACACCAACCGCCGCGCAGGCCGCGAGCGCGGCGAGGGCATTGAGCACGTTGTGGTCACCGAGCAGCGGCCACTCGACGGTGCCGATCGACACGCCATTACGCAGGACTTCGAACACGCTGCCGTCGTCGCTGCGCTTCACCGCGCACCACTCGAACGTGGCATCGAAACCGAAGCGCTCGACCGGCGTCCAGCAGCCCATCGCCAGTACTTCGGCCAAACGCGCGTCGTGGCCGTTGACGATGAGCCGCCCGCGCGCCGGCACCGTGCGCACCAGATGGTGGAACTGGCGCTGGATCGCGGCGACATCGGGAAAGATGTCGGCGTGGTCGAACTCGAGGTTGTTGAGGATCGCGACCGTCGGGCGGTAGTGGACGAACTTGCTGCGCTTGTCGAAGAAGGCGGTGTCGTACTCGTCCGCCTCGACGACGAACTCGCGTCCGCTGCCGATACGCGCCGACACGCCGAAGTCTTCGGCGACGCCACCGATCAGAAAACCCGGCGCGCGGCCGGCGGATTCGAGCAGATACGACAGGATCGTCGTCGTCGTGGTCTTGCCGTGGGTGCCGGCGACCGCGAGCACTTCGCGACCGGGCAGCACGTTGTCGCGCAGCCACTCGGCGCCCGAGGTATAGGCGCGGCCGGCATCGAGCACCGCTTCCACCGCGGGATTGCCGCGCGAAAGCGCGTTGCCGACCACGACCTGGTCGACGTCGCCGCCGATGTGCGCGGGGTCGTAGCCTTGGTGCAGCGTGATGCCCAGCGTTTCGAGCTGGGTCGACATCGGCGGATACACCGCCTGGTCGCTGCCTTCGACCGCATGGCCGAGTTCGCGCGCAAGCGCGGCGACGCCGCCCATGAAGGTGCCGGCGATGCCCAAGATATGAAGTTTCACGAAGCCGATTCCTGGACGATCAAAAAACGTTCGGAGACGCCGTGCATGCATGACGCCTGCGCCCCTCTCCCTCCGGGAGAGGGGATGGGGTGAGGGACGCGGTCGACACGTTTGGCGGTCGGTTCCGGAATCATGCCGCTGAAACAGCGACGATCAGGCCGCCGCCTGCTCCCGACCGATCGCCTTGACGATGCGGTCGAACACCTCGTCGAGCGAGCCCACGCCGTCGACAACGGTCAACTGGTCGTGCTCGCGATAGAACGCGATCACCGGCGCGGTCTGCTGGTCGTAGACGTTGAGGCGATGGCGCACGGATTCAGGGCTGTCGTCGGCGCGGCCTTCGGCCTGCGCGCGGCCGGCGAGGCGCGCGATGATCTGCTCGTTGTCC
This sequence comes from Luteimonas sp. AC640a, assembly GCF_979256585.1. Classification (NCBI taxonomy): domain Bacteria; kingdom Pseudomonadati; phylum Pseudomonadota; class Gammaproteobacteria; order Lysobacterales; family Lysobacteraceae; genus Luteimonas; species Luteimonas sp. AC640a. The sequence goes on from NZ_CEEDOV010000012.1 coordinate 20,150, forward strand.
ACTTCCAGCTGCACGGCGGCATCGAACGGCGTGCCGAGCTTCACCAGCAGCGCGTCGAGCGCGGCCGCCTGGGCGAGGTTGCGCGGATAGCCGTCGAGGATGAAACCGGCTTGCGTGTCTTCGCGGGAAAACCGGTCTTCCAGCATGCCGAGCAGGATCTCGTCGGACACCAGATCGCCGCGCGCCATGATCGCCTTGGCCTCGAGGCCGAGCGGCGTGCCAGCCGCCACTTCAGCGCGTAGCAGATCGCCGGTGGAGATGTGCGGCACCTGCAGATGGTCCTTCAACCGCGCCGCCTGCGTGCCCTTGCCCGAACCGGGCGCACCGAGAAGAACCAAACGCATCGAACGCTCCTGCAACTGTGGGGGACCGCGCCACCGCTCCGACGTACACTCGAACGACACGGCGGCGGACGGCCGCGCCAGCTTACCGTATCCCGCCACGGCCCATCGAAAGGACACGTGCAATGACGTCCGGAACCCTGCTCTACGCCCAGTCCGGCGGTGTCACCGCCGTCATCAACGCCACCGCATCGGCGGTGCTGCAGGAAGCGCGCAGCCGGCGGGTCAAGGTGCTCGCGGCGCGCAACGGCATCCTCGGCGCGCTGCGCGAGGATCTGGTCGATGCCTCGAAGATTCCGCTGGCCACGGTGCGCGCGCTCGCGCACACGCCGGGCGGCGCATTCGGCTCATGCCGCTACAAGCTCAAGTCGATCGAGGCCGACCGCGCCAAGTACGAACGCCTGATCGAGGTGCTGCGCGCGCATGACGTGCGCTGGTTCCTCTACAACGGCGGCAACGATTCGGCCGACACCGCGCTCAAGGTCTCGCAGCTCGCCGCGCAGTTCGACTATCCGCTGACCTGCATCGGTGTGCCGAAGACGATCGACAACGATCTCGCCGTCACCGACTGCTGCCCGGGCTTCGGCTCGGCGGCGAAATACACCGCGGTGTCGGTGCGCGAAGCCGCGCTCGACGTCGCCGCGATGGCCGACACCTCGACCAAGGTGTTCGTCTACGAGGCCATGGGCCGCCATGCCGGCTGGCTGGCCGCGGCTGCGGGCCTGGCCGGGCAGAGTCCCGACGACGCGCCGCAGATCATCCTGTTCCCGGAACGCGACTACGACGAGGCCGCATTTCTCGCCCAGGTGCAGCGCGTCGTCGAGCGCGTGGGCTGGTGCGTCGTTGTCGCCAGCGAAGGCATCCGCGACAAGGACGGCCGCTTCGTCGCCGATGCCGGCGGCGGCCAGGACGCGTTCGGCCACACCCAGCTCGGCGGCGTGGCCTCGCATCTGGCCGGCCGGGTCAAGGACACGCTGGGCTACAAGGTGCACTGGACGCTGCCCGATTACCTGCAGCGCTCGGCACGACACGTGGCCTCGAAAACCGATGTCGACCAGGCGATGGCGGTCGGTCGCGCCGCGGTGCAGTTCGCGCTCGCCGGCCGCAACGCGACGATGCCGTCGATCAAGCGCACGTCGGAATCGCCGTACCGTTGGACCATCGAGGCGGCGCCGCTCGAGAAGGTGGCCAACCACGAGAAGATCATGCCGGCCGGCTTCATCCGCCGTGACGGCTTCGGCATCACCGCGGCCGCGCGGCGCTATCTCGAGCCGCTGATCCGCGGCGAAGCGCCGCCGCCGTATGGCCGCGACGGGCTGCCGAAGTACGTGACGGTCGATGCGCCTGCAGTTGCGAAGCGCCTGCCCGGCTGGACGGGCTGATCGGTCCGTCTCGCGTTCAGCCGCGTGGATTGAATCCGCGCGGCAACGCCCGATCTAGAACGCATGCCCGAACTGCCCGAAGTCGAAACCACCCGCGCCGGCCTGGCGCCGCACGTGCTCGGCCGCACCATCCGCAGCGTCGTGCTGCGGCGGCCGGACCTGCGCTGGCCGATCGCCGGCGAAGTGTCGAGCGTGCTGCCCGGGCAGCGTGTCGAGGCGATCCGCCGGCGCGCGAAGTATCTGCTGCTCGACACCGACGCGGGCAGCGCGCTGCTGCATCTGGGCATGTCCGGCAGTCTGCGCGTGCTCGATCCCGACGTGCCGGTACGCACGCACGACCACGTCGACATGACGCTCGATTCCGGACAGGTGCTGCGCTTCAACGATCCGCGCCGGTTCGGCTGCCTGCTGTGGCAGCCGCCCGGCGAAACGCATGATCTTCTGCGCGACCTCGGACCGGAACCGCTCGACGACGTGTTCGATGGCGACCATCTGTTCTTCGCCAGCCGCGGCCGCCGCGCGCCGGTGAAGACCTTCCTGATGGACCAGCGCATCGTCGTCGGCGTCGGCAACATCTACGCGGCCGAGGCGCTGTTCGCCGCCGGCATTTCGCCGCTGCGCGACGCTGGGCGCATCTCCCGCGAGCGCTATGCGCGGCTGGCCGCCGAAGTGAAGCGGATCCTGGCGTACGCGATCCACCGCGGCGGCACCACGCTGCGCGACTTCATCAGCCCCGACGGCGCACCCGGCTACTTCGAGCAGGAACTCTCCGCCTATGGGCGCGGCGGCCTGCCCTGCCCGGCCTGCGGCACGCCGCTCCGGCAGGCGCTGGTGGGACAGCGCGCGACCGTCTGGTGCGCCCGCTGCCAGCGCTGAGGACCTGCCGCGACCGCGCTGGATAAGCGCTATAGTCGCGGCGCGGGACGAGGGCTGGGCATGCGCGAAGGTCAGGTTGCCGAGATCACCCAGTGGCTGGATGCCGCGCGCGGCGGAGATCGCGACGCGCTCGATCGCGTGCTCGCCACGCTCTACCAGGAACTGCACCAGATGGCCCGGCGCCAGCTCGCCGGCCAGCACGGGCACACGCTCGACGCGACCGCGCTGGTGCACGAGGCCTATCTCAAGCTGATCGGCCGCCACGAAGCGCACTTCGACGATCGCGCCCATTTCTTCGCGTATGCCGCGTCGGCGATGCGCAGTGTCGTCGTCGACTACGCCCGGCAGCGGCTGGCGCAGAAGCGCGGCGGCGATCTGCATCGCGTCACCGAGCTGCCGGAGAACATCGAAAGCGGCCTGCGACTGGACGAGGACACGCTGGCGCTGGATATCGCGCTGACCCGGTTGGCCGCAGTCGACAAACGGCTCGCCCAGGTGGTGGAGCTGCGCTATTTCGCCGGACTGTCGGAGCTGGAGATCGCCGCGTTGCTGGAGCGTTCCGAACGCAGCATCCGTCGCGACTGGCAGAAGGCGCGGATGTACCTGTTGGCGTCGTTGCGGGAAGACTGAGCGGCCGCGATGGACAGCGCGCGCTGGCAGCGGCTGTCCCCGGCCCTCGACGCGTTGCTCGAACTCGATGACGACGCGCGCGCGGCCGCGCTGGCGACGTTACGCGTGGACGATCCCGACTTCGCCGCAGAACTCGAAGCCCTGCTCGCGCTGGACGCCGAGCGCGAGGATTTCCTCGCCGAACCGATCGTCGCCGCGCTGTCGGGGATGCTGCCCGGCCGCCACGTCGGCCCGTATGAACTCGAGCGTCTGCTCGGCGAAGGCGGCATGGGCCAGGTGTGGCTCGCGCGGCGCGCCGACGGTCTGTACGAACGTCGCGTCGCATTGAAACTGCTGCGACCGGGACTGGCTGATCCCGACCTGCGCCTGCGCTTCACCCGCGAGCGGCAGATCCTCGCGCGGCTGGAACATCCGCACATCGCGCGCCTGCTCGATGCCGGCATCAGCACCGACCAGCAGCCGTATCTCGCACTCGACTACATCGACGGCGAGCCGGTCACCGACTGGTGCAAACGCCACCAGCCGAGCGTCGCGGACCGCATCCGCCTGTTCCTGCAGGTCTGCGATGCAGTCAGCCACGCGCACACGAACCTGATCGTGCACCGCGACCTCAAGCCCTCGAACATCCTCGTCACCGCACTCGACGACGTGCGGCTGCTGGATTTCGGCATCGCCAAACTGCTCGACACCGCCGGGCAGGCGCCGGAGCACACGCGCACCGGCCTGCGCGCGTTCACCCTGCACTACGCTGCGCCGGAGCAGATCCGCGGCGAACCGGTCACGACGATGACCGACGTGTATTCGCTCGGGGTGGTGCTCTACGAGTTGCTGTCCGGGCGCAAGCCCTACCAGCCCGCACGCACCAGCGATGCGCAGTGGGAGCAGGCGATTCTCGATGCCGATCCGGCCAAACCGTCGCAGACCTTGCTGCGCGGCGCGGACGATGGCGTGGAGACGTCGCAGCGACGGCGCATGACCCGCACGATCGCCGGCGATCTCGACACCATCGTGCTGCGTGCGCTCGAAAAGAAACCGGTCGACCGCTATGCCTCGGTCGAGGCATTTGCGCTCGACCTGCGCCGCTGGGGTGACGGCAAGCCGATCCTCGCGCGACCGCAACGCCTGTCGTATCGCGTGGGCAAGTATCTGCGGCGACATCGCTGGGCGGTCTCGAGCGCGGCGCTGGTCGCGTTGACCCTCGTCGCATCGATGGTCGCGGTGACCTGGCAGGCCAACCAGGCAATCGAGGAATCCGCGCGCGCGCAGGCGATGCAGGATTTCGTCGTCGGCCTCTTCGAACAGGCCGGTGCCGCGGCGGGCGGTGCACCGCTCGACATCCGCCAGCTGCTCGAAGCCGGCGTGCAACGCGGCGATGCGGAACTCGCCCATCAACCCGTCGCGCGCGCCGAACTCTATGGTGTGATCGCGCGGTTGCGGCTCGGGCTGGGCGACTACGACCAGGCACTGGCGCTGCTGGAACGCCAGTCCGCAGTGGTGGGCCGCATGGCCGATGCGCCGCCGAGCCTGCGCCTGCAATCGGCCAGCGATCATGGGCGCACCTTGCGTCTGCTCGGCCGGCCGCGCGACGCGATCGCGTGGATGCAACCGCTGCAGGCGCTGGCCCTGCAGCGCGAGCAGTTGCTGCCGCGGCAGGCCGCCGAGCTGTACACGCAACTTGGACGCGGTCGCCGCGACATCGGCGAGCTCGACAGCGCGCGGTTGCTGTTCCGGCGCGCGTTGACACTGCGTCGCGACAGCGCCGTGCCGGACGAAGCCGGCACGATCGAGAGCCTGGCCGATCTCGCCTCGCTGCACAGCGCCGCCGGCGAGATCAAGGCGGCGCTGGCCGGCACTGATGCCGCACTCGCTCGACTGCGGCAGCGTCTCGATCCGCGCCATCCGCTTGCGGTCGAATTACTGCGGACACGCTGCGCACTGCTGCGTGCGGACGGCCGCACGCGTCCAGCCGAAGACAGCTGCCGCGAAGCGCTGTCGCTCGCGCTCGATCTGCATGGCGTGCGTCATCCAGCCACCCTCGATGCGCGTCGTCAACTGGCCGCCCTGCATGTCGACCAGGGCCGCTTCGCGGAAGCCGAAGCAGAGTTCCGCGATGCGCTCGTCTGGACCGTTGCAAGGCTGGGCGCGCGCCATGCCGATGTCGCCCGCATCCACAACAGTCTCGGCATCGTGGCCTGGGAGCGGGGCGACGAGGACGCGGCGCTGGAATCGCTGGCGCGCACGGTCGACATCTGGCGGCAGACCAGCCCGAACGCGATGCTTGCAGATGGCCTGTTCAACCACGCGATGGTGCTGCACGCCGTCGGCCGCGATGTCGAAGCGAAACCCTTGCTGCTCGAATCCCTGGCGCTGCGCCAGGCGCGCTTCGGCGCCCGGCACGGACTGGTCGGCGACACGCTTCGCATGCTGGGCGAAGTGGAAGCGGCGCTTGAGCCCGGCGGCGGCACCGCGCATCTCGAAGACGCGGCCGTCATCACCGCGCAGGCCTACGGCGCGCAACATCCCAATGCATTGCGCGCGGCATTGTCGCGGGATCGCGTCAGCGCGGATGCAGGCGATTCCGACGCGCTCGCCGGACTGGACCGCCTGGCACACACGCCGCCCGACGATAGCGAACTGCGCAAGATCGCCTGGCTGGCCCGCGCCCAGGCCGCGGCCTTGCGCTGCGCCGCACCGGGCGCCATCAACGCCCGCCGCGACCTCGCGGAGCTCGCCAGCGAGGTCCGCGTCGCCCAGCCCGAAGGTGGCGCGATCAGCCGCGAGATCGATGCCGCACGCGCGCGCTGCAGTGCCCTGATCGCGCGTCGATGACGCGCCTGGATCAGATCAGCGGCAACGACGGCTGCACGGGCTCGATCCGCCCTTCGCCGCGCACGATGCGCTTGAACTCCGCGCGACTCACCGACACGTAACGCTCGTTACCGCCAATCTCGACCTGCGGGCCGTCCTGCACCGCGTAGCCCTGCTCGTCGACGCGCACGGTCATCGTGGCCTTCTTGCCGGTGTGGCAGATGGTCTTGATCTCGGTCAGCTCGTCGGCCCACGCCAGCAGATGCTGACTGCCTTCGAACAGTTCGCCACGGAAGTCGGTGCGCAGGCCGTAGCACAGCACCGGAATCCGCAGCGCATCGACGACTTCCGACAGCTGCCAGACCTGCGCCTGCGACAGGAACTGGGCTTCGTCGACGAGTACGCAGTGCAGGCTGCCATCACCGTCGACCAGTGAACGGATGCGGTCGAGCAGATCGTCGTTGCGATCGAACGCGATCGCAACGGCCGACAGCCCGATCCGCGACGCCACCCGGCCCACGCCTGCGCGATGGTCGAGCCGCGGCGTCAACAGCGCCACGCGCATGCCGCGCTCGCCATAGTTGTGCGCGCTCTGCAGCAGCGTCGTGGTCTTTCCGGCGTTCATCGCCGAGTAGTAGAAGTACAGCTTGGCCATGGGCGCATTCTACCGGCGGCCTTCAGGCCCGACAGCGGACCGCCCGCTACAATGCGCATCGCTGACAGACGTGGTCCCGATGCACGGTCTCAACCCCCAACAAGCCCAGGCGCTCGGCCATGTCGAGGGTCCGTTGCTGGTGCTCGCCGGCGCGGGCAGTGGCAAGACGCGCGTGATCGTCGAGAAGATCGCGACCTTGATCCAGTCGGGCCGCTACCCGGCCAAGCGGATCGCGGCGATCACGTTCACCAACAAGTCCGCCAAGGAGATGCGCGAGCGCATCGCCAAGCGGATCCGGGGCGACGCGGCGGACGGGCTGACGATCTGCACCTTCCACGCGCTCGGCCTGAAGATGCTGCAGTTCGATCACGCCAAGCTCGGGCTGCGTCGCGGGTTCTCGATCTTCGATGCCGACGACAGCGCGTCGCAGATCAAGGATCTGCTGCCGGGCGTCAAGCCGGACATGATCCAGCTGCTGCAGGGGCTGGTGTCGAAGGCGAAGAATGCCGGCCTGTCGCCGGAGCAGGCGCACAACGTGGCGATCAGCGCGCGCGAGTTCGAGGCGGCCGCGCTGTATGCGCGCTACCAGGAACGCTTGACCGCGTTCAACGCGGTCGACTTCGACGATCTGATCCGCCTGCCGGTACAACTGCTCGAGTCCGACGAGGACGCGTGCGACGCGTGGCGCGAGCGCATCGGCTATCTGCTGGTCGATGAGTGCCAGGACACCAACGACGCGCAGTACCGGCTGCTCAAGGCGATCGCCGGCCCGAAGGGCAACTTCACCTGCGTGGGTGACGACGACCAGAGCATCTATGCCTGGCGCGGTGCGAATCCGGAGAACCTGACCGCGCTGGGCGAGGACTATCCGAACCTGCGCATCGTCAAGCTCGAACAGAACTACCGCTGCAGCAACCGCGTGCTGCGCGCGGCGAATGCCCTGATCGCCAACAATCCACACGAGCATCCCAAGACGCTGTGGAGCGCGCAGGCCGACGGCGAGCGCATCCGCATCTGGGAATGCCGCGACAGCGCGCACGAGGCCGAGAAGGTGGCCGGCGAGATCCAGTTCCTGCAGTCCTCGCGCCAGGTGGAATGGAGCGAATTCTGCATCCTGTTCCGCAGCAACCACCTCTCGCGCCCGCTGGAAAAAGCGCTACAGCTGCTGCGCGTGCCGTATCACCTGAGCGGTGGCACGGCGTTCCTCGATCGCGGCGAGGTCAAAGATGCGATGTCGTGGCTGCGCATGCTGGCCAATCCCGACGACGATTCGGCCTTCCTGCGCGCGGTGCAGTCACCTGCGCGCGGCGTGGGTCAGACCTCGCTGGCAAGACTGTCGGAACTGGCACGCGCGGCCGACATGCCGATGTCGCGTGCGATCGAATCAATGGGGCTGCTCAAGCAGTTGCCGCCGCGCGCGGCCAACGCGCTCAGCGAGTTCGGCGACATCCTGCGCGGGCTGCGCGAGGACGCGCGCCGCCTGCCGGCCGGCGAACTGGTGCGCGAACTCAACGAGCGCTCCGGGCTGATCGCGATGCTCAAGGCCCAGTGCAAGACCGACGACCTGTTCCGGATCCGCTCGGGCAACCTCAACGAACTGGCCGACTGGTTCGAAGGCGCACGCGGCGCCGGTCCCGGCGAACTGGCCTCGCAGCTCGCGCTGCTGAGTCACGCCGACAAGGGCGACCCCGGCAACCAGGTGCGGTTGATGAGCATGCACGCGGCCAAGGGGCTGGAGTTCCGCTACGTGTTCATCATCGGCATGGACGACAACACGCTGCCGCACGAATCGAGCATCGACGAGGGCCGCATCGACGAGGAGCGACGCCTGCTCTACGTGGGCATCACCCGCGCGAAGGAGCAGCTGTGGCTGAGCCATCCGCGCGAGACCCAGCGCTGGGGCCAGAAGCTGCGGCTCACGCCGAGCCGGTTCTTCGAGGAACTGCCCGCCGCCGAAGTCCAGCGCGACGGCGCCGATCCGGTGGCCGACGCCGCCCGCAAGCGCGAACGCGCGGATCACGGGTTCGCGGCGATCCGCGCGCTGCTCGACAGCTGAGCCCGCTCAGCCGGGCAGTCGCGCCGTCAGTGCATCGAGCGTGTCCCGCAGCGCGGCGACTTCGGCTTCGAGCGCTTCGACGCGGGCCGCCAGACCCGGATCGCCTGCGGATTCGCGCGCGGGGCCAGCCGCGGCGATGGCGGCCACATCGACCGGCCCGCTCAGCAGATGCGCATAGCGGTCCTCGCGACGTCCCGCCGACGGCGGGATGCGCAAGGCCAGACCCTTGCCGGCCAGACGTTCGAGATGGTGGCGCGCGTCGTCGGCATCGGCGAAAGGGTGCATGCGCTCGCTGCGCGTCACCAACTCGGCGAGGGTCTGGGCGCCGCGCAGCATCAGCAGCGCGAGCAGCACGACCTGCGGCTGCGGGACATCCAGCGCCGTGCCCAGCACGTGCTCGTGCCGCTCGGCGCGCGAGGAGAACGACTGCCGCGCGAACCGGTGGCCTTCCAGTTGCCGGAGCGCGTGCTGCACGTCGCCGAACGAGGCCGACATCACCGGCTCGCGCGCGGTCTTCTGGTTCGCCGCCGACTGCGCCGCGTTGACGGTCAGCGGATAGACGTCCGGCGTGGTCGCCTGCTTCTCGACCAGACAGCCGAGCACGCGCGCCTCGATCGGGGTGAGTCGGGGCCAGCGGTCCTGGTTCTGCGCCTGCTCGTCCATGGGAATTCCAGCCTCGAAGGGGGCGACAGGATGCGCCCCGCATGCCGACCTGTCATGTTCGCGGCGATCGCGGCCGTTAAACTCGCGTGTTCACACGATGACGACGGACCCGCCCATGCGCCTGACCGCACCCGCCTTCACCCTGCTTGCCAGCGCCCTGCTGCTGGTCGCCTGCAAGCCGACGACGCCGGCCGCTGCACCTGCGGACGCCACTGCCGAAGCGACGCCGACCACCTCGGCCCACCAGGCGCCGGCTGCAACCGACCCCAGCGACAATCTCAACGCGGTGCTGTGGATCCAGCGCTCGGAGGAGTACCGCGCCAACAGCCTGTCGATCTTCCGCGCCGCCGCCGATCACCTCGACGACGCGCTGGCCGAGAAGAACTGGGATGCCCTGGTGCCCGAAGAGCGCGAGCTGATCGGCGATGCGACCGCGCTGCCGCCGGCGGTGATCATGGACATCGACGAGACCGTGCTCGACAACTCGCCCTACCAGGCGCGCCTGATCCAGAACGGTCTGGAGTACGACGAAGTCACCTGGGCGCAGTGGGTGGCCGAGAAGAAGGCCAAGCCGGTGCCGGGCGTGCTGGAGTTCGCGAAGGCGGCCGAAGCCAAGGGCGTGACCATCCTGTATCTGTCCAACCGCGCCCAGCATCTGCAGGAGGCGACGCTTGCGAACCTGCGCGCCGAGGGGCTGCCGGTGAAGGACGAAAGCGTGTTCCTGGGCCTGGGCACGTTCGTCGAGGACTGCGAGCAGAACGGCACCGAGAAGACCTGCCGCCGCCGTCTGGCGGGCCGTGACTACCGCGTACTGATGCAATTCGGCGATCAGTTGGGCGACTTCGTCGACATTCTGGCCAACACCCCCCAGGCGCGCACCGAGCTGCTCGACACCTACGGCGACTGGTTCGGCGAGCGCTGGTGGATGCTGGCCAATCCGAGCTACGGCGGCTGGGAGCCGGCCCAGTTCAACAACGCCTGGGACCAGCCTGCGGGCGCACGCCGCGAAGTGAAGCGCAATGCCTTGGAGTTGGCGAATTAATTGAATCAATGACTTGCAATACGATATTTCAAGTGTTGCATCAGGTATCCGGACGCGGTAGCCTGCGTCCGCCACACCATAGTCCTCCGGCTCTGCCGGCTTGAAGGGAGACGAAAGTCTCCCTTTTTTTATGCTGCGACCGCGGTCGCAGAACGGTGCGCTCTAGGGTTTACCCCAGGGTGTGGCCGCGCCGCGCGACGCCTACCCTCGGGACACGCCGCCATCGAGGCGGTCCCCTGCTCGGCCCTTTCCGCCTGCCATCCAGCCCCCGGAGGCAACGGTGTCCCTACAGCTACCAGGCCTTCCCGGCTTGCCGAAGCTGCCGCCCCTGCCCGGATTGGGGCGTGGTGGTGGCGGGTCCTCGGGCATGTCTCTGTCACAGCAGTTCGGCGGCTTCATGCAGGGGCTGCCGGGGCGTCTGCTCCCGACCATCTTTCCGGGCACCAACGCAGGCGGCACTCCGGCATCGACCGCGGCGCCGCAATCCACCGGGAATGCGCCCACTGCGAATACACCCACGCCTTCGGCGCCAACCGGGCTGCCGACATTCAACCTTCCGGGTGGCGTCTCGCTTCCACCACTGCCGATGCCCTTCAGCGCGCCCCCCGTGAATACGCCCGTGGCGCCCACCGCGCCGCAGACGGGCGGTGGCGGGCTCATCAACACAGCCGGCAACCTGGTCAATTCCGTCACTACGACGCTCCGTAACATTCTGGCCCCGCCCGGACCCGCGCCCGGCGCGCCGACGCCCACATCCCCCGGCGGTGGCCCCGGAACAGCGCCGGGGCTGGGCAACGCCCCCGGCTCCGCGCAGGGCCTCGGCAATCTGCCCGGCAACGTCGTGAACACCGCTGCGAACGTGGTGCGCACGGTCGCCAATGCGCTTCCCGGTGCACCCCCGTCGATTCCACAGGCGGCGAACCCGGTATCGACCCAAGCGCTGTCGAACCAGCAGGCGACTGGCCCGATGCAGTCCGCGCCCGCGCAGACGCCGGTACAGACACAGGCGGTCCCCGCGCAGTCGGCCGCGACTTCCATGCAGGCCATGGCGCAGGCGCCACAAGCGCAATCCACGCAGGCGCCGCCGCAGACCACGAGCACGTTGGCGCAGCAGGCCAACTCGGCGCCGGTTCCGCAGCAGACGCAGCCAACGCGGACGGACGCACCCTTTGCACCTGCCGGCAATCCGGCCGCAGACCGTGCCGCGGTTCCACAGCAGGCTCTGGCGCCTGTCCAGCCCAATGTGACCAGCGCACCGCAAGGCGCCGCCCTGCTCGCAGCTGTGTCGCTGGCCACGACGGTGGCGCAGGCGCCGATCGCACAACAGCTCGCCGGCAATCCGCAGGCGCAGGTGTCCGGCAGTCCCATTGCCGGCACGGCCTCGCTCGATGCCGGTGGCCCGGTCCGCGCCGAGTTGACCGGCGCCGGCACCTACACCCTTGATGGGCCGGGCCTGCGGCGACGCGGACGCTTGAAGGTCGGTGCACAGGAGATGGGCCAGTGGATGCTCGCGGCCGCACAGGGCCGCCTGCACCTCATGCGTCCGTACGACGACGACACACCGCGCCAGGTCGCCAAGGTTTTCCAGCAGATGTTCTGGGTGCTGGCGATCGTGGCCTACGGATGCCTGGGCCTCGTCCTCGTCAGCTTCCTGCTGAGCGTCGGCGAACTCCCCGCCGCGCCGACGCTGCGTCGCTGGACGGGCGAGTTCGCTTGGACCGGCCTGCTGGCCGCCGTCGGCGCCTGGTGGCTCGGCCGCCAGCTCATGCGTGCGCAGCGTCCACCGCCCGATCCAATGCGCCGTTGAGCCTGCAAACGCAAGGGCGCCGCATGCGGCGCCCTTCGCGTGTCCCGACCTAAGACATTCAGCGCGTGACCAGCCCGCCATCCCCGAGCGAGACACCCTGCAGATCCACACCATTGCCCCGCAGGCCCTGACGCACACTCGCCGACAGGGCAATCAGTGCTTGGCGATCGCCTGCCCGTTTCGATGCCTGATACGACAACGCCGAAATCATCGTCAGATACGCGGTGCGTTCGGCCTGCGCCTGCTTGGCTGCGTCGCTCATCGCCGCGATCTGCGGTACCGCGGCCAGCGGACCGATAATCTGACGTCGCACCGCCCGTTGCCCTGCTGCCGAGCGGCGTGAATCCTCATCGTTGACCACCTCCCACGAGATCAGCAGATGGGCGGCGAGCACATCACCCAGATTGGTGGGGTCATAGCCGTAACGCCGCAGGATCTTGTCGAATTCCTGCAGCATCTGGCCGGAGCCGATGAGCTGCTCCAGCTCCGCAATCTGGTCGGCGTTTCGTCCCAACGCGCGGATGGATGCCTGCCGAACTTCCGCACTGACCGCCGCGTCACGACGGAATGCCAACGTGGAAACCGCATCAGATGACACCGCCGCGGGGGCGGGGCGCGCGAGCGCCTGCTGCAAGGCGCGCTGGACCGCAGCATCGCCGTCACTGGCCGACACCCCGCCGCAGGCCGCGATCAGCAAGATCCCAAGGCACAACATCGAGACGCTGCGCCTCGCTTCTGTCACGACTCGTGCAGACATCAATCCAAACATGGCATCTCTCCCGAAAACTGCATTTCTGACCCAACAGCGTGTTGCCAGCCGGGCGGTTAGGCCACTGCCGCAGGCCCGTCGCACGTCGGCGTGACGCGACCCTCGACCAGACCTGTCATTTGAGACAGACCGGCACGTTCAACATGCTCATCGAGCCGTCGCCCATGCTGGCCACAGGCCGCATTTCGTAGCGGATTTTCCGACATCCGCCGCCTGACGCCCCACCACGACTGTCATCGCCGGAAGCATCATTGCCCTCCCGGCGCAGCCGGTAGTTGAACGTGAAAAGTTGCGCCGACGGGGCGGGCTGTCCAGCCTGCTGCAAAGGCTCGAGTTCCACCTTCAGGTCGAAGCGACTCGACGTCACCGTGCCGGACAGGGTGTAGCGCTGCGCGCCGTCGATACCGCCACCGGAAAGCGTGCCCGCCTCGTCAATCGCGACCTGTATCGCACCCGCATTGGCGCGCCAGCCCGACGCGTTGTGCCTGCCGATCATGGAAAATCCTGCGTCCCCATCGTCAAGGGTGCCGAACACCACGAGCCGGGATTCCCCTGGCGCGGTCCGCTCGAACTGCGCGCTGCCTTCGCCGCGACGACGCAGTGAGCCACCGGGCGCTGCCGGGCTGTCGACCACCACGCGCACTGACCCGGTGTACGGATCGCCTCCGTGATCGGTGATGAACCCATCGTCCTGACCACACGCGACAGACGCCAACGTCATCGTTGCGAGCGCCAGACAGATCAGAAACGGGTTACGCATCCACATGTCGTGTTCCTCGGCGATACCATTCCATCAAGAATCCGGCACGGCCGGCGCCCATCGCGCGACGAGCCGATGCCAAAAAAAAACCAAGACGCGATTGCGCGCGTCTTGGCCCTGGACCGATACCGCCGCGCACTGCACGGCGGTATGACCGTATCGCTTACTGCTTGCGCGCCATTGCGCTGTTACCTTCACCGACCGACTTGATGACGTTGTTGGTCGCCTCGGTGAACATCTTGAACAGCTGGCTCAGCGCGGTCAGCTCCGCTGTGAGCTCATTCGCCGGCTCTTCGTTGTCGGCGGCGGTATCGATCTCCGACGCCTTCTCGATCATCTGATTGGACATCTTGTTGGCGATCTCGCCCATGATCGTTGCCAGAGCGACGAGCCAGCTGCCGGTCTTCGCACTGGACTGGGCCTTGTTCGTCAGTTCCTGCAGGGTGTTTTCCGCGAAGCTGAAGTTGAAGCTGACATTACCGTCAATGTTGCTCATGCGACTCTCCACTCAGTTGAAAAATAGGAATCTGGATTTGGTAACCCGCTTGGCTCAGCGCGGGAACCGATGGCCAACCTGCCGCAACGTGAATGTGGCGGTCGACATATCAAATTTCAGCATTTCCTTCGCAGCGATCGACGCGCAGGCCCTGCGTGTGCTCTCAGCGCATCGTCGGCATCTCCACAGATCCACGCGCTCTTTACTGCGTGCAATGGTGCGTGGCCGCCGCCGCTTTTCTGGGTTCGGTACCACGCCAAAGCGGCCGCTTCGCCATCACTTTCAATACGTCGTGTGAACTCAAGCACCAACTGCGACTCGCGCGACTCGAATGCGTCAAGCGCGTTGTTCAACGAACGGATCAGCTGCGCCGCATCCTCGTCGCTCATGCCGCTGGACTGCTGCAGCGATTCCACAGTGTTACGCCAGGCATTGCGATCGAACTGCTGCTCGGCGCTGGTGGCGGATGCGTCCACCATCGACTGCTGGAAAAGGCGCGCCATTTCCTTTCTCTCGTCCGCATCCATGCCCTGCTCTCCGCTGAGGAAAGACTCGAACTGCACCTGCAGTTCGTCCTGCCCCTTCTGGACAATCCGCGCGACGTCAGCGTCGTGCGAAGCGGCGTGGTGCGGATTGCTCGGAGACTGTGACATCGCGTTCAGTGCCTCTGGATATGGCGTTGGGTGTCAGATCCGGTTCGGTTCTGGAACCTACGCCTGAAGTATTGAATCTGCGTCTTGCCGCGACAACTGGGGGCGACCCTAGGCAGTGCGAACATGCAGAACTTAAACGCGCTGTTCAACGGATTCCGATGGAACAGCGCGGCATCGGGACATCGATCCACTCGTGCGCCGCAGCCCAAGGGTCAGGCCCCTGATCACTCGCATGCGGGTGGATCAACGCCCTGATCCTTGCCGAGGCTGCGTTAACGCCCCGTCATCGCGGCAGTCCAAAAAAAGATGCCTGCAGAGTGCGTTCTGCAGGCATCGGGAACAGCCGTTTCACGTACGACTCCACGCCTTCTAGTCGATCGCCCGGGAGCCCGACAGCGAGTCCACGATGCGCTGGGCATCGGCACCCTCACGCTCACCCATCACACGCGCTTGCGCACCGATCCAGGCGTCTGCGGCCTCCCTGCCCTCACGCTCGACGCGTTGTTCGTACTCCGGCACGAGTCCAGCGAGCTCCTGTTGCACTGCATCCAGGCGCTCATCCATATGCCGGATCAGCCGGTTCTCGTCGTCAGCATCCAACGCGCCCTGCTCACGCAGTTGGGCCAGGCCTTCGATCCAGGCCTGTCGCTGCGCTTGCTGGTCGTGCTGCATCGCTTACTTGCCGCCGAAGTTGAAGTTGAAGCCGCCCTTGAAGCCCTCGCCGATCGCGTCCTGTGCGGACTGCGGCAGGCCAAGCGCGGACATTGCGCCATCCAGCGCCGAATTGAACAGCTGGCCGACCATATCGCCGAGCAAGTTGCCGATCATGCCGCCCAGGGGGCCGCCGAACGCCGTACCAATCAGGGAACCAATACCGGAGAAGATATCGCTGGACATGATGGAACTCCTTCTACTTGGGATGATGGAAAAATGAAGCTGAAAACTTGCGCGGGTAGACCGTCATCCGGAACGTATCTATCGCGACGACATGCCTAGTCTGCGTTCATGTTCAAGGTCTTACAGCTAGGTCGTACCCCATATAGGGTCGCCCCTAGTTCGCGGACGCGCGGCCCTGTCGCGGCGCACGCCCTTGCGCGCGGCGCGGTATAACAAATCGCATGACGAAGCTCTCTGACACGCCCACTGCGCAAGTCCCAACGGCCGGCCTGCCGCCCGTTGGCAGAGACGACTTTCCGAAGGGGCGCGATTATCCGGTCGAACTGCAGTTGCAGACGCGTCGCCTTCGCCTGCGTGGTTTCGGTTTCCAGCATGCACTCGACTTGCTGCAATTGGGTCGAGAGGAACGTGTGACCCGGCTGCTGTTGGACAGTCCGGTCGACACGCTGGCAGATGCGCTGGGGCTTGTGGTGTGGGCCAATAAGCTCTACCGCGAGCGACCGGGCCTCGGCCTGTGGCATACCAGCGATCGCAACGATCGCTTTATCGGACTGTTCTCGCTGACGCCCAGTGGCGATGCAGGCGACGTCGCAATCGGCGTGCGGCTGCTGCCATCAGCCTGGGGCCGCGGCTATGCGATCGAAGGCGGTGCGGCCTTGTGCACGCACGCATTCGGGACGCTGCAACTGCCCGCGCTGATCGCGCAGTGCGCGCCGGAGAACCGATCGGTACCGCCGTTGTTGCTGCGCCTGGGATTCGCCGAGATCGCATCGGGCGAACAGTTCGGCAATCCGGCGCGCCGCTTCCGCATTGCCCGGGAAGATTGGCATGGCCTACGGCCGCGTCGTGCGGTCCCAGAGGATGCGGAACGCGCCCGGGACTGAAGCGCACTACGATCACGCAACTCACCGCGTCGCATCGAGGTACGCGCGGGGCAATCAATCTTCAACCGTGGTAGTGCGGCTCGATCGTCAAGGTGCCGAGATTCTGTTCGGCGAACCGTTTGGCCAGCTGCGGGCCTGCCTCGCGGATCGCATCGAAGCTCTCGCGCGAGCGGCTGTCGGCGCGCAGCACCCAGCCATCGGCGCTCTTGCTCAACAGTAGATCTGTGCCGGGCAACGTGGCATCCGACATCCGCAGCAGCACCTGTCCGTCGCCGCCCGGATCGCGCGCATCGTGCACCGCCATCTGCCGCACGTGCTTTTCCATCATGTCGAACAGCTGGCCTGCGTTGGACGCTGCCGCGGCAGGCGCAGCCA
Source organism: Luteimonas sp. AC640a (assembly GCF_979256585.1). Classification (NCBI taxonomy): domain Bacteria; kingdom Pseudomonadati; phylum Pseudomonadota; class Gammaproteobacteria; order Lysobacterales; family Lysobacteraceae; genus Luteimonas; species Luteimonas sp. AC640a. The sequence goes on from NZ_CEEDOV010000012.1 coordinate 37,244, forward strand.
CGGATGCACCGTCGCGCATCGCCATCTGCGCCTGCAACATCGCGGCGGACTCCATACCCTGCGCATGCTGCGAGCCGAGCCCGTGCTCGTGCTGCTGGCGGAACGTGCGTGCATCGACCACGTCGGACAACGATTGCCGAGACTTGAATGCTTCTTGCTGACTCGCAAGCTCCGCCATCTCGCCTTCCTGCAACTCACCTTCTCCCTGCGGCATTCCGCTGGCCAATTCGGCTTCGCCCTGGAGACCGGTCATATTGCCGCGTGCCTGCTCCATCATCGAGCGGAACTGGTCGACGCGTTCGCGCGGTGGCGTGTCTTTGGCATCCGCCTTGGCTTCGCGGTCGACCTGACGGTTGCGCGCGGCCTGGTCCGGCGGCCTGGAAGCGGAATCGTTGCGCTGTACGCTCATCGTCGTCTCCTGGTATCGGTGTCTACTGCTGCCGCGCTGCCATGTAGCGCGCCTGCATCAGGTCTTCGTTGGTCGCCTCTTCCTGCCGTTCGAACAGCCCGCGCTGTTCGCGTTTCCACAGGTCGCGGCGCTTCTCCAGTGCGTCCTGCCGACCCTTGGCGCGGAAGAACGCATCGCGCGCCTCCTGCAGTACTGTCTCGGCCTGTCGCACGGCGTCCTGTGCTTTCGACAACCGTTGCTGCGCACCGACGATCTGCTCACCGAGCAGGTCGATGTGTGCCTCGCGCTGCGTCAGCGCGGCTGGCCACGGCACGCCGGACGGTGGCGGATCGAGCAGACGCGCGCGATGCCCACTGCGGTCGCGCTCCAGGCCTGTCAGTTCGCCCTGCACACGCGTGCAGGCGTCGATGCATTGCTGCAGCGCGCGCTGTTGTTCCAGCACCAGCATGCGCGCGGCCTCGGTGCGATGCTCGCGCAGTTGCAGCAAGGTCTGCAGCGGATAGCGTTTCATCCGAACAGCTTCCGCAGCGCGCCGGACGACGTATCGAACGGCACGAGTTCGTGCTCGGACTGCTGCAGCAGGGCGCGGATCGGACCGATCTTCTCGATCGCGATATCGGCGTCAGGATCGGTCCCGCGCTTGTACTCACCCAGCTGCAGCAGCAGCTCGATATCCTGGTGCTTGGCCAGATACTTGCGCAGCTGTCCGGCGGCGCGCAGGTGCGGTGTGTCGACCACGCGCGGCATCGTACGGCTGAGACTGGTCAGCACGTCGATCGCCGGGTAGTGGTACGCGGCGGCGAGCTTGCGCGACAACACGATGTGGCCATCGAGGATCGAACGCACTTCCTCGACGATCGGATCGCCGCCGTCCTCGTCTTCGGCCAGCACGGTATAGAACGCGGTGATCGAACCCTTGTCGTTGTTGCCCGCGCGTTCGAACAGCTTCGGCATCTCGCTGAAGACCGACGGCGGAAAACCGCGACGTGCCGGCGGCTCGCCGATCGCCAGACCCACGTCGCGCAGCGCGCGCGCGAAACGCGTGACCGAGTCGACCAGCAGCAGCACGCGCTTGCCCTTATCGCGGAAATGTTCGGCAATTGCGGTACCCACCCACGCGGCGCGGCTGCGCTCGAGCGCCGGGCGGTCGGACGTGGCGACGACGACCACCGACTTCGCGAGCCCTTCGGCGCCGAGGTTGTCGCTGATGAACTCGTTGACCTCTCGGCCGCGCTCGCCGACCAGCACGATGACATTGATGTCGGCGTCGCCGCCGCGCGCCAGCATGCCCAGCAAGGTGCTCTTGCCGCCGCCGGCGACGGCGAAGATGCCGATGCGCTGTCCTTCGCCCGCTGTCATCACCGCATCGATCGCGCGCACGCCGGTCGAGAACGGACGGTCGATGAGCTTGCGCGACAACGGGTTGGGGGATGCGGCGTAGATCGGTCCGTCGACGGTCGCGCCCAGCGAGCCCTTGCCGTCGATCGGCAAGCCATGCGCATCGAGCACGCGTCCCAGCAGGCCATCGCCAACGCCGACCGAGGCCTGCTTGCCGGTCGCATAGACCTCGGTGGTCGACGCGATGCCATCCAGCGGGCCGAGCGGCGTCAACAGTGTGTGCTGGCGCGCGACGCCGACCACTTCGGCGGCCAGCTCGAACTCGCTGTTACCGGGATTGCGCAGATAACAGAGTTCGCCGATGGCCGCGCGCAGACCGGTCGCCTTGATCAGCGTGCCGTAGGCTTCGCTGACGCGACCCACACGCTCGATCGCCTGGACCTGGCCGAGCGCATGCAGCAGCGGATCGCTGGCCACCGCGCCGGCGCCGAGATCGTCGAGCAGGGACAGGGTCGGCCCGGGATTCATGCGCTCGCCGCCGCGCTCGCCTGCGCCAGCGCCGTCCGGATCGCCTCGATCTGCTGACTGACGCCCGCGCGCACTTCACCGGCTTCCGAGACCACCACGCAGCTCAGCGGATCCAGGCTTTCGTCATCAACCAGCTCGATCACGCCGACGCCCGGATGTGCCTGGCGCACGGCGCCGAGACCCAGCTCCACGCCGGCACGCGCATCGGGGTGAACGCGGATCATCAGAAACTGTTCGGCCTGAGCGGATTCGACCGCGCGCATGACCAGCGCAGGCACCACCTTGGCGGCATCGAAATCGGGCGCGATACGCGTCACGATCGCGCAGGCGAGATCGCCGATACGGCCGACCGCATCGCCCAGCACGCGCGCACGACGCTCGTTGAGCGAGGCGAGCTGTTCGGTCATCTGCTGCTTCACGCGCTCCAGGCCTTCCGCGAATCCTTCTGCGTAGCCCTGCTCGCGTGCTTTCTGCACATCCGCCTGCGCGTCGTCATAGAGCGCGTTGACCCGCGCCAGCAACGTGTCGAGCTCGGACAGCGACTGCCACTCCGCAGCGCGCACGATCGGCGCGGACACGCCGCGGCGGAACTCGCGACGTTCGAACACCACGGCAGCGCCTGGCGCGCGTCGGGTCGGAGAAACGGATGCGGCGTCGGGGGTCGGCATGCAGGCTCCGGAATGAGGAATGGATCAGGCCGCGACGGCGCGATTCTGATGATGGGTATGGACGACGAGCAGCGGCTTCTCCGGCAGATGCGCGTTGGGAAGTTCGCCTGGCGGATACACCAGCTGCGCCCAGTCGGCGAACGCCGGCTCGCGTTGCCGCGCCCAGGCCTGCAACTCGGCGCGCCCCTGCAGCTCCAGCGTCTCGAACAGGCGTGGACCGAATGCATCACCACTCGCCAGGGACGCAGCCAACGTGGACGCGAGGCTGGCCTGCAGCGATGCATCGACTTTTGCGTCCCACACGCTGCGATCCAGTGCCAGCAGATAGCTGCTGGCCAACACGGCCTTGATGCGCTTCACCGCATCACGTCCGACTTCCGCACGGATCGCTGGCGCGTACGCCAAGACCCCGAGATCGCGATGCAGCGCATCCAGTCGCGCGCGCGGCCAGCGCGCGACAAGCGCGGAACACCCATCGGGCGACGGGGCCAGCAGATGCGCGGCAAAACCTTCCGCCAAGCATCCGGCCAACAGCCGGCGCCCCAGACGGCTGGCTCTGGCGCGCTGCAGCAGCGCGTCATCCATATCGTCCTCGCCGGCACCATGCCAATGCGGATCGACCCCGGCGAGCAGCGCATCCAGCGACATGGATCAGCCCTGCCAGCGTGCCGGCGGAGCCTTCTCCGCAGTCGCGGGCTTGCGAGCCTTCAGGCGGCCGGCAAATGCGAACGCGACGGCCAGCAAGGCGACGACCAGCGCCGCGATCACGATCGCCATCGGGCTCACGGCCGACAACGCCATCGCGGTGCCGCTCGACGACGCGGCTTCAGGCGGGGCCGGCATCGACACGAATTTCACCGAGACCTGATTGATGTCGGTCAGGCCTTCGACGCCATCCTTGACCACGATCTTGATGTCGGCCTCGCGGTCACGGACGTTGGCTCCCGGCTGTTCGAAGATCCACACCGCCGCAGACGTTTTGCCGTTCGAACCGCCGAGCGGATCACGCTCGGGCAGTGCGAGATGCACACGCGCCTGCGCGACACCCGGCAGCATCGTCAACGTCTGCGTGATCTCCTGCTGCAACGCATGCAGATATCGCCCACGCTCGTCGGTCGCCGACGATGCGAAGCCCTCTTTCTTGAAGATGTCGCCGAGGTTCTGGTAGTTCTCCCGCGGCAGCCCGCGCGAACCGAGTATCGCCATCGCCTGCGGAATGTCGCCCTCGGAGACGAAGACGTCCCAACCCACCTTGGTTGCGGACGGCTTCTTCTGCGCCTGGATGCCTGAGCCGATGAGCGCGCCCATCATCTCGTTGGCCTGGCGCTCGTCGACGGCGCTGTAAAGCGCGGTGCCACCGCACCCGGCGAGCAACAGGCAGGCGAGCAGCATGCCCATCCACGCGGACCATCGTTTGGTTACGCAGGGTTGTGAATCGCGCATGCCGGTCACCTCTCGATCAGGACTGCTGGCGGAACAGCTGCGAGATGCCGTCGGACGTCCGGTTCGCGACGTTCGAGGTCATTTCGCACTGGAACAGGAAGTGGTGCGATTTCATCGTCATTTCGATGACCTGGCCCGGCGTGAGTTCACCGGAGTTCTGGGTCATCGTCTTGGCGAGGTCCTGGATGCTCGCGGCGCCACCGTTGAGGTTGTCCATCGCCGACATCACCATGCGCATGCCTTCGGAAGGCTCCGATGCACCCGTGCTGGCGACACCCTGCGTGGCGTTGGCAGACGCTGCAGAACTCGTGCCTGCGCGGTCCATCGCCTGTGCGAACTGTCCGACCTCGTACGCGGCGGCCACCGGCTGGTTGGCGCCGGCACCCGATGCTCCCTGTGCCGCGGCTTCGAGCCCAACGGCCTGGATCGCGTCGACCATGATCTTCTCCTTGCTGCTGTTGTTTGCGGGAGTCGCTTACTGCTTGCGGCCCAGCGTTTCGAGCGCCTGGCCCACGCTGTTCTGCGAGGTCGATGCGTTGTTGGACAGGAACTGCATGCGCAGGCTCTCGGCGGTCAGCTGGACCACGTTCGACGGCTGGTCGCCGCCTTGGCCGATGACATCGGAGAGATTGGTGATCTTGGTCGCCTGCTGGTCGAGGGTCTGGCCCCACGCGCGGGACATGGCTTCATACCAGCTCGACGAGCTTGCACCGCCGCCGCCCTTGCGAACGCCGTTGTCACCCTGCATCGAAGCGCGGCCGATGAAGCTGCCGATCTGGTCATTGGAAATCGTGGTCATGGAAGTACTCCTTGCGACGGTCTGAAAGTGGATACAACGTTGAATTGAGTTCGAACTGTGTACGACTTCAGTGATTCGACGACGCGGGTGCGCGCCCTGGATCGGCGGTCGGTGCCTGTGCGACACGGATACCGGAACTGACATTGGCGACCACCGACGCGAAACGGGGATCACCGGCGTCCGTGCCCTCGCCGCCCGCATTCGCGGTAGCGGTCTGCGCGGCGTCTTCGGGTGACGGCGGCGGGCCCGGGATGACCTTGGTCAGCTGGCCATCGGCGCCGAGCACGTGGGCGAACTCGCCGATCGAAATCAGCTTGCCCTTGCCGGGAATCATCTCGCCGGTGACGAAGCGCTGGCCCTCGGACGACAGCAGATGCGGATTCTCACCGCGCACGATCTGCACGATGTGCGCCTCCGGCGGCGCCTGCGGCTGTTCGGCCTCGCCCTGCGACAGCAGACCGGTCGGCGTGCGCGGCAGGATGCGCTGCACCCCCGGGATGTCGGCGATCGCACGCGACTGCGCGAGACGCTCGATCTCCGCGCCGTCCTTGAAGTCACCGACCACCTCGACATCGCCATTGCCGACATACCGCGCCTGCACCGGAATCGACTGGCCGCGGAACATCTCGGCGACATCGCCTGCGATGTGCTCACCGGTGCGGATCTGCAAGGTCGCGTCGATGTTCTCGGCGCGCACCTGATTGCGCAGACGCTCGAGCGTTGCAGTGTCGTCGACCGCACCGGTCACGTTCGCGCCGCCCTTGGCGCCGTCGGTGATCTGCACATTGGCGACGCGATGTTCCTGCAGCAACGTGGCCAGACGTTCGCGCTGGTCCGGCCCTTGATCGGGCGCAGGCAACACGGCCGCGAAGATCGCGAGCGACGCGAGCGACAGCGCCGCGATGCCGCCGATCCACGGAAGCTTGCGCACGAAGCCGCTGCGCGGCGCCTGCGCCTCATCGTTCGGCGCGAATACGGTGACGAACTCGTCCCACGCCGGATCGTTCTCGCGGCCGAATGCGATCACCGCTTCGCCGATCCGCACCTGCTGCACGGCGGACAGTTCGACCGGATCGCCGGGATGGATGTCCTGGGCGCCGACTTTCACCGGCGCGTCCAGCGCGCGAACGAGGAAGCGGCCACCCACGAGACTGATCAATGCGTGATGCGCGGCGACGGCATCGTCGGCCAGCACGATGTCGCAGTCCTCGCCGCTGCCGACGAGGATCATCTCTTCGTCGGCCAGCACGCGGCTGGCACCTGCATGCAGGCCATCGACGATGCGCAGCACGTTGTTCGACTGGATTTCGGTGTGTTCGGTCATGTCAGTCCTCTCATCGCCTGCACGGCACCTGCCGCCGGAACTCCGGCGAAGACGGCGCGCACGCCCCGTAATGATGTGGTGAGGTCATGCATTGATCTGGCCCGCCTGCACGATGCGCAGGTCCGGTGCGAGTTCCTGGTAAGACAGCACAGGCAGATCGAAGAAATCGACCTCCATGAGCTTGCGCAGATGCCGGCGCACATCTAATGAGCACAGCAGCACCGGCTTGACGCCTGCCGCCTGACGGCCCAGGTGCGCACGCACCTCGTTGCCGAGACGACCGGCCAGTTCCGGCGAGATCGCAAGCTGGCTGGCACCGCCCGCCACGCGGACCGATTGCCGCAACTTGTCCTCGAGTTCCGGATGGATCAACAGTACATGGAGCGTGCGCTCATGATCTGAATAGCGATCCGCGATCTCGCGCTTGAGCGCAACGCGCACGTATTCGGTCAACAGCACCACGTCCTTCTCGCGGCCGCCGACATCGGTGATCGCTTCGAACGCATCGCGCAGATTGCGCACCGGCACGCCTTCTTCCGACAGGCGACGCAGTACATCAGCCACGCGCTGTGGCGCAACGACGCGCAGCATTTCCTTGACCAGATCCGGATAGTCGCGCTGCATCTTCGCGAACAGGTTCGAGGTTTCCTGGATGCCGAGGAAACCGCCCATGCGCCGACGGATCGCCGCGGTCATGTGCGCACCCAACACCTCGAGCGGCGGCTGGGTGCCTTCGCCACTCTGCACCCAGTCACCTGCAATGACGGCGGGATAGAAGCCGGGCAGCTTGTTCGCATTCGTCGCGGTGGCCGCCTGCGGCTGTAGCACCGCATCGCTGCGCAGGCGACCGGTCGCGATACGCGCGCCGAACGCGGTCAGCCGGTATTCGTCCTCGCCAAATGTCGACACGATGCGCAACGACGGCACCGGCACCGGCACGCCGTATTCCTCGCGCAGGCGCTGGGCGATATCGACCGCGCGCGCTTCGAGATTGTGCGCACCCATCGACTGCGCCAGCAGCGGCGAGACCTGCAGCTGCAGCGGCGCAGGCGGCGCCAGGTCATCGTGATCGACGGAGGCGTGCACGTCGGCCAGCACTTCCTCATCGGTCACGCGGAACAGGCGACGCAGCAGTTCGAACTGGTAGCGATAGTGGTAGGCGCTGAAGGTCAGCAGACCCACGCCGAGGACCAGGAACACCGGCCACGGAAAGCCCGGTACAAGCGTCATCAGCAGCGCGAGGATGCCGGTGATCAGGACCACGCGCGGTTGGTTCGACACCTGCCGGGTAATCGCATCCCCCAGGTGACGATCGTCAATCTCGCCTGTGGTGCGCGTGACCACCAGACCGGCGGCGATCGTCGCCAGGATGGCCGGAATCTGCGACACCAGCCCGTCGCCGATCGTCAGGATGCTGTAGACATGCGTCGCTTCGGCCAAGGGCATGCCGCGCTGCAGCACGCCGATGGCCAGACCACCGAGCAGGTTGATCAGGATGATGACGATGCCGGCGATGGCATCGCCCTTGACGAACTTCATGGCGCCGTCGAGCGAGCCGTGCAGTTGGCTCTCGGTCTCCAGCAGACGGCGCTTGCGACGCGCCTCATCCTTGTCGATCAGACCCGCGCGCAGGTCCGAATCGATCGACAACTGCTTGCCGGGCATCGCATCCAGGGTGAAGCGGGCGGCGACTTCAGCCACGCGTTCTGCACCCTTGGCGATGACGATGAACTGGACGACGGTGATGATCAGGAACACCACCATACCGACGACCAGATTGCCACCGGCCACCAGCGTGCCGAAGGTCTCGACGATGTGGCCGCCTTCGGCGTGCAGCAGGATCGAGCGTGTAATCGCGATCGAGATCGACAGCCGGAACAGCGTGGTCAGCAGCAGCACGCTGGGGAAGCTCGAGAACGCGACGGGCGTGGGGATATAGATGCCCAGCAGCAACAGACCGAAGCCGATCGAGATGTTCACCGCGACCAGGGTGTCGATGATCACCAGCGGCAGCGGCAGGATCATCACGCTGATGATCGTGACCGCCGCGAAGGCCAGGATGATGTCGCTGTAGCCCAACTTGCCGCGGGGCGCAGCGCCGGCGGGGGCGCCGGTCAGGGTGGCGAAGAAGGCCTTCACTGGACCACCGCCATGAGCGCCTGGAACGGCATCACCACGTCACCAGCGCGCGCGCCGAAGCCCACGCCGGAAACGACTGTTCCACACACTCTGGTGTCCATTCGCCGCATAAGCCCCTGCCCTCGTGCGTCACATTGTGCCCTTGTACGATAGTCGGTCTATGTTATCGACAGATCAATTGGATGTTGCAAGGAGGTTCCAGTCGAACTGTGGACTCAGCGTGAAAACGCTTACCGCAGACGTGTCGCGCCAGAAAAACTCAAGCATCACAGTGACTTAACGATCTGCATCGATATTGGACAGTGAATGCGAAGTGGCCACGGACGCCGCTGGTGCGGGGGATTCCAGATCGTCGGCATCCAGATCTGTAATGAACGTCACAGATTGAGCCCCCACGCCAATCGCAAACACCCGGCCGGCGCGAGACTTGACCAGCACCACGCGCTCCCGCGGTCCCACAGGCAGGATCTGCAGCACCGTCAACGGGGCATCCGTGCCCGACAATCCGTACCGCCGTCGTACCACCCGGAGCAGGAACAGCAGGCCCGCGATGATCAGAACGAGTGGAATCACGATGGCGAGCAACTCCCCGACGAACGAATCGCTCGGCGTACGTGCCGGTGGCGTCGCCGCCTGCGCGGACGCGGCCAGCAGCATGGCGGGGGCGATGAGGGCGGAGCGGAAGCGGGCAACGCGGATCATGGGTTCTCGCGGAAGGGGCACCCTGCTGGTGCGCCGTCACGTTAGCAGTCAAACGATGTCGCGCATCGCATGACGCCGCCGACCGGAACCCGTCGCGCGGCCCCGGCGCGCGCCGCTGCCGCGGACGTCGAGGATGGCGCGAAGGCGCTGACCGAAGTCCTCGAAGCCGTCCCTTTCGCCTGCGCCGCATTCGACCGCGGCACCGGCGCGCAGGTGGCCGCCAACTGCCGCTTCGAAGGCGATCTCGGCACTCTGCCCGGCCACGCCCAGCGCGATGCGCTGCTGGCGACGCTGTATGGCGAAGTCACCGGCGAGGCACGCGGCGAGGAAGTGCGCGCGCCCGGCAGCGGGCGTTGGTATGCGCTGCACTGGCGCGACCTCGACTGCGGTGGGCGCGCGCTGTCGCTGCTGACCGCAGTCGACATCAGCGAGCGCATCGAGACCCTGGATTCGCACAAGACGCAGCAGGAAAAACTGTTGTTCACCTCGCGCATGATGTCGGTCGGCGAGATGGCGGCCACGTTGGCGCACGAACTCAACCAACCGCTCGCGGCGATCGTGAACTACCTCAACGGCAGCCTGCGCCTGGTCGACCAGGCCGGCGGCCCGGTGCAAGTCGAGCGTGCGCTGCAGGCTGCGCGCACCCAGGCCGAACACGCCAGCGCGGTGATCGCGCGCGTCCGCGAATTCGTCCGGGCCCGCGAGCCCCGACGCGATGCCCAGGATCTGCCGCTGATCGTGGATACCGTGCTCGAACTGCTGCGGCTGGAGGCCGAACGCCTGCAGCTCCGCGTCGAGCTGGCGCTGGCGCCGCAGCTGCCGCCGGTCTATGCCGACCGGGTGATGGTCGAGCAGGTGCTGCTCAATCTGGTCAAGAACGCGATCGAGGCGATGCGCGAGGTGCCGGCCACGCAGCGTGGCCTGCGCATCGAGGCGCGGGTGAATCTGGATGGCGATGTCGAAGTACGCGTCTGCGATCGCGGCCCCGGCCTGAGCCAGGCCGAGAGCGAACAGCTGTTCTCGCCGTTCTACACCACCAAATCGGACGGGCTGGGCATCGGCCTGGCCATCTGCCGTTCGATCATCGAATACCACGAAGGCCGTCTGTTCTTCGAGGCCAGGGATGGCGGCGGTAGCGTGTTCGGGTTCACGCTACCGACCCCGGACAGGAGGATCTGACGCGTGACCGCGATCTGTGTGTATCTCGTCGACGACAACGACGGCTTCCGCGACTCCACGGCCTGGCTGCTCGAGACCGCCGGGTTCGAGGTGCGTGCGTTCGCATCCGGCGCGGCGTTCCTCACCGTGTTCGACAGCACCCGCCACGGCGATGGCGAGTGTCTCGTCTCTGACATCCGCATGCCGGAGATGAGCGGGCTGCAGCTGCAGGACGAACTGCTGCGCCGCGGCTCCACGCTGCCGCTGGTGTTCGTGACCGCCCACGGCGATGTGCCGCTGGCGGTCGAGGCGATGCGCAAGGGCGCGTCGAACTTCCTCGAGAAACCTTTCAGCGACGATGCCATCGTCGACTCGATCCGCAACGCGCTGCGCCGCGAACGGACGCAGGCGGGCTCACCGCAGGGCGCTGCGCTCGCGAAGTTGAGTCCGCGCGAGCGACAGGTGCTGGATCTCGTCGTCGCCAGCAAACCGAACAAGATCATTGCCGACATCCTCGGCATCAGTATCAAGACCGTCGAACTACATCGGGCCAACATGATGAGCAAACTCGGAGTGCGATCCCTCCCCGAATTGATGAAGGTGGCGCTGGGCCATGGCTGACGCGAACCCTGTGTCCCTCTCGCACGCGTCCTCGCACACGCCGTTGCGCGAGCGCCTGCCGCGGCTCTCGCCGACGCAGGCCGACGTGCTGCGCGGTCTGCATGCGCGCGCCCGGCAATGGACCACGCCGACCGGCATCCTGCGGCTGCGCAGTGGCCGGTCGCCTGCGCTTGCGACCATCGAGGGCGGCGTGTTCGAACTCGATGCCGACGGCACGCGGCTCGCGCTGCAGCTCACCTCGCCCACGCGCACCGATGACGACGGCCTGCACTGGCAGGACCGGCGCGGTCGCGCCCGCGTGCTGGCCTGGAGCCTGATGCACGAGACGACGCTGGTGCAGATCAGCGAAGCGCTCGGCACGTCGCTGCTGCCCCTGCCTGATGCACCGCTCGCGGCGCCTGCGAGCGACGCAATCTGGCTGCAACTCGATTTCGCACCCGCCGATGGCAGCGCCACAGTCAATGGCGCGCTGCGCGCACCCGCCGCATGGCTGCAGGCCCTGCTCGCACGCACGGATGCCGACCCGCGCCCGCCGATGGATCCGGGGCACTGGCGCCAGTTGCCGACTGTCGCGACGATCGCGATCCCCGCCCCGCCGCTGACACGCGCCGACATCCGCAGCCTGCGGCCCGGCGACGTGATCGTGGTGGGACACGTCAAGATGCCACCCCTACACGCCAACGCCGTCGGTCTGCGCTGGCCGGTCCGATCCGGACCGGACGGCTGGCGTATCGACGGTCCGCCCACCCAACGCCCCCGCCACCAGGAGACGCCCCGCATGAGCGAGACCGACGCTACCGAAACGCCGCAGACCGAAGACACGCCCGCCGTCGAAGATCCGTCCGGCCGACTGCCGGTCGAGGTGGAGTTCGACGTGGGCAAGGTCGAGCTGCGCCTGTCGGACATCGCCGGCCTGCAACCGGGCTACGTGTTCGCGCTGCCGGTACACCTCGAAGGCGCCAACGTCACCATCCGTGCCAACGGCCGCGTTGCCGGACAGGGCGAGCTGGTGGCCGTTGGCGATACGCTCGGCGTCCGCCTGCTGTCCTGGAGCTGAGGCATGGATTTCAGCACGTTCTCGCCCGCCCTCGTCCTGGTGACGGTGGTCAGCCTCGCGCTGGCCCCGTTCGTGGCGGTGATGGTCACCTCGTTCACCAAGATCGTCGTGGTGCTGAGCCTGTTGCGCAACGCGCTCGGCCTGCAGCAGGTGCCGCCGAACGTGGTCATCAACGGCCTGGCGATCGTGCTGTCGATCTATGTGATGTACCCGGTGATCCTGGACGTCAACGAAGCGGTGCAGGCGCGGCTCGAAGGACGCCCGCCACCGGCGTCGGTGATGCGCCAGATCGAAGCCCGTGCCGAGCAACAGGCGATTCGCGAAGGCCGGCCGATCGACGTGCGTCCAGCGTCCGCCCCCGCGGCGAGCGAGGCTGGCGCCGATGCGCCCGCGCCGACCAGCCCGGCCGCGGCCGATGCGCTCGCGGCAGAAGCGCAGGCACAGGGCACGCCGGACGGTGTGGACCCGATGTTCGCCAGCGTGCGCGGTGGCTCGAGCAACGATCCACGCGAAGAAGAGGCCCTTGAACAACCGCGCGGCCTTGCGGAAGAAATCACCGGGGGCAGTGCCGGCACGGGCAGCGCGCCCGCCGCAGCGGGCGGCAACTTCGACACCAATCGCATGCTGACGATGATCGATGCGGGCAAGGAACCACTGCGCACGTTCCTGATCCAGCACTCCAGCGATTCCGAACGCGCGTTCTTCCTGCGCAGCGTGCAGCGCATGCTGCCTCCCGAGCGCCGCGATGGCCTGACGCCTGACGACTTCATCGTCATCGTGCCGGCGTTCACCGTCAGCGAGCTCACCGCGGCGTTCCAGATCGGCTTCCTGATCTTCCTGCCGTTCCTGATCATCGATCTGGTGGTCGCCAACATCCTGCTCGCGCTCGGCATGATGATGCTCTCGCCGACGACCGTCTCGCTGCCGTTCAAGCTGCTGCTGTTCGTGCTGATCGACGGCTGGGCCAAGCTCGTGCACGGCCTCGTGCTCACCTATGGAGTGACCACATGAGCGACGTGCTGGAGTTCACCAAGGAAGCGTTGTGGCTGGTGCTGCTGCTGTCCGGCCCGCCGGTGGCCGCGGCCGCGCTGATCGGTCTGGTCGTGGCATTCCTGCAGGCGGCGACACAGCTGCAGGAGCAGACGTTTCCCTATGCGCTGAAATTCCTGGCCGTGGTCATCACACTGTTCGTCACGGCTTCTCTGATGGGCGGCACGCTGTACGTGTTCGCCGACCGCATCTTCATCGATTTCCCCGGCCTCGTCCGACGCTGATGGACTTCGGCACGAACCCGATGTTGGCCCTCGCGCTGACGCTGCCGCGCATCGCCGGCGCTTTCATGATGCTGCCCCTGCTGACCACCGAAACGGTGCCGGCGATGGTGCGCAACAGCTTCATGGTGAGCCTGGCGATCGTTGCGATCCCGATCGCGCTGGCCGGCGCGCCGCCGATCGAAGCCGCCGGCACCGCGCACTGGACCGCGATCGTGCTCAAGGAAACCTTCATCGGCATCTCGATCGGGTTCTGTTACGGCATCGTGTTCTGGGCGATCAGCTCGGCCGGCGTGATCATCGACACCCAGGTCGGCATGTCGATGGCGCAGATCTTCGATCCGATCCAGGGTCACCAGACCTCGCTGCACGGCGAGTTCCTGTCGCAGTTCTCGACGTGGCTGTTCATGGCCAGCGGGGCCTTCATCGTGTTTCTCGATCTATTGATGACGAGTTACACGGTCTGGCCCGTCATGAGTTTTTTCCCGGATCTGAGAATGAGCGGGATGGCGCTGTTCGTCGGGCAATTCGGCTATCTGATGACCGCGATGCTGCTGATCGCCGCGCCGGCGATGGTGATTCTGCTCGTCATCGACCTGTCCTTCGGCCTGGTCAACCGCTACGCCCCGCAGCTCAACGTGTTCGCGTTGACGATGCCGATCAAGGCGTGGCTGGCGACGGCGATCATCCTGTTGATGATCGGAACCTTCGTGGAAATCGTGATGACGCGGCTGGTCGACAACAGCGGGTTGATCGAGGCGCTCAAGCACGCGTTCAGTGCGACGTAAGCGGCCGCTTCAGCGCGCGCTCCGGAATTGAGCTTAGGCTCTGACGTTTCGCTCTGACGTTTCGCTCTGACGTTTCGCTCTGGTTTTTGCTTCGGCTTTTGCTTCGGCTTTTGCTTCGGCTTCGGCTTCGGCTTTGGCTGTTCGCCTTTGACTCGAATCGAGCCGTAAAGCGAGCCGAGCATCGCAGGGCGGCGGGGTCGAAGAGCAGCCCGTGTCTGAGCGCAGCGAGTTTGGGCTGCGTGCCCCGTCGTTCGAGAAGCGCAGGGGACCGCCGCGGCTGTATCGCGGCGGATCGCGTCCGGCGAAGGGACCTTTTGGTTCCTTTTGGGTCCAGCCAAAAGGGACTCGCACGCGCAG
>NZ_CEEDOV010000013.1:0-51342 GCF_979256585.1 Luteimonas sp. AC640a
GGGCACGCAGCCCAAACTCGCTGCGCTCAGACACGGGCTGCTCTTCGACCCCGCCGCCCTGCGATGCTCGGCTCGCTCTACGGCTCGATTGAAATCAAAAGCCGAAAGCCAAAGCGAGGGCCAGAGCCAAAGCAAAAGCAAGAGCCAAAACAAGCGCCAACGCCCAAGCGTAAGCCCACACCTATCCCCACCCGCGCGACACCGCCTAGACTTCGGGCATGCCGGATCTGATCGCACGCATTCTTTATCTGCTCGCCGCGCTCGTCGGCGCATTGCCGGCGCCGGTGCTGCGCGGCATCGCCAGCGCAGTCGCTGCGCTCGGCCGACTCGCGGGCAGCCGCGAGAGCCGGGTCGCGCTGCGCAATCTCGAACTCGCCTATCCCGAACTGACCGACGACGAACGCGCGGCGCTGCAGCAGGCAATCCTGCGCACGACCGCGCTGCAGACGCTGGAAACATTGCGCCTGTGGACACGTCCGCATGCGCGCAATCTGCAGATGCTGCGCGAACAGCACGGCGTCGGTCTTTTCGACGCAGCACTGGCCGATGGCCGCGGTCTGATCGTCTGCGCCCCGCATTACGGCAACTGGGAGCTGCTCAACCAGTGGCTGGCCGCACGCACGCCGATCTCGATCCTCTATCGCGCGCCGGATTCGGCGATCGGTGAAGCGTTCCTGCGCCGCGTGCGCGCCGGCGTTCCGGACCGCGTGCGGCAGGTGCGCGCGGAAGGCCCGGCTGTGCGGCAGCTGTGGAAGACGCTCAAGGACGGCGGCGTCGTCGGCATCCTGCCCGACCAGCAGCCCAAGGCCGGCGACGGCGAATTCGCACCATTCTTCGGCTTGCCCGCACTGACGATGACGCTGGCATCGCGCCTCGCAGAGCGCACCGGCGCGACCGTGCTGTTCGCGTACTGCGAGCGCATTGGCGACGGTCCGGATTTCGCGTTGCGTATCGAACCCGCGCATCCCGCGATCGCCGATGCCGATCTGGTGCGTGCGACCACCGCACTCAACGCCGGCGTCGAACACATCGCGCGGCGCGATCCGGCGCAGTACCAGTGGACCTACAAACGTTACAAGGCCCGGCCGTCCGGCTCCCACGACGACAACCCCTATCTCGACCTCGAACGCCGACGATGAGCCCGTGCCGATGACCGCCAGCGAAGACCACGTGTCCACCCCGCCACCCTTGCCCGACGCATCGATGGCGCCCGCGCCGCAGCTGCAGCTCGAGACCGACGTCTGGCAGCCGCTACCGCTGCGTGCGCGCACGCTGGCGACGATCGCCACGCTGATCGGCACCTTGATTCCGCTGGCGATCGCGCTGGGCGTCGGCCTGATCGCCGCCGATCGCCAGCCGCTGTCGTTCGCGATCGCCGGCGCGCTGCTGCTGGTGATTCCGGCCTGGACGGTGTGGGTTGCGCGACGGCGCTGGCTGCGCACGCACTGGCGACTCGACGACGACGGCTTCGGCGTGCGACGCGGGCACATGTGGCGCAGCGACACGCGCGTGCCCGGCAACCGGGTGCAGCATCTCGACGTGCGACGCGGCCCGCTGGAACGCGCGTTCGGACTGGCGACGCTGATCGTGCACACTGCCGGCACCCGCAATAGCGCGCTGTCGCTGTCGGGTCTCGACTTCGAAGAAGCCGAGCGTCTGCGCGACACGCTGGCCGCGCGCGCCGCCCGTGACGACGACCATGACGACGCCTGAGCCGGCCGCGCCCGAGGCGTTGCTGCCCGAGAACCACGAGCGCCGCCTGCATCCGGGCTCGTGGCTGTTCGTGCTGCTGCAGAACCTGCGGCAGTTCATCGTGCCGTTGGCGGTGCTGCTGTTCGCCGGCGGCCGTCGCGACGACGGCTATCCGTGGTGGCTGCCGATGATCGGCGTCGGCGCACTGGTCGTCGTGTCGGTGTGGCAGTACCTGACGTTCCGCTACCGCATCGACGACGACCGCCTGATCGTGCGCAGCGGTCTGCTCGAACGCAGCGTCCGGCAGATTCCGTATTCGCGCATCCACAACGTCGCCATCCACCAGACCCTGCTGCATCGCCTGATGGGCGTCGCCGAAGTGCGACTGGAATCGGCCGGCGGTACCAAGCCCGAAGCGCAGATGCGCGTGCTGCGCATGCCCGAGGCACTGGCGCTCGAACAGCTGATCCGCGATCGCGGCCGCACCGATGCCAGCGTTGCGACGCCCGACGGCACGCCGGTCGCCGCACCCGCCGGCACGACACTGCTGGCCCTGTCGACCTGGGAGGTGATCAAGCTCGGTCTGATTTCGAACCGTGGGCTGATCGTCGTCGCCGGTGCGGTCGCGCTGTCGTTCCAGGTCATGCCCGAGCGCGCCATGGGGCGCCTGCTGGTCGAATACGGCCGCGAGGCGTTCGGCTACGCCAGCGGCTTTGCGACGACGTGGATGGCCAAGGGTCTGGTGCTGATGGGCGCGCTCGCGACGGCGCTGGTGCTGATCCGCGCGTTCTCGGTGATTCTGTCGCTGCTGCGCTATCACGGCTTCCGACTGCAGCGGCAGGGCCGGCGGCTGACCGTCGAGCGCGGCCTGCTGGGCCGGTCGCGCAGCAGCGTGCCGCGCCGGCGGATCCAGGCGTGGACACAACAGGAAGGCGTGCTGCACCGCCTGTTCGCGCGTCGCACGCTGGAGATCGACACCGCCAGCGCGCGCACCGGCGACGGCCAGGGCAATGCGAACGCGCAGCGCGGACTCGATGCACTCGCGCCGATTGCATCGCCCGACACCTGCGATGCGATCGTGCGCGACGTCGCCCTGCTGCCGTCATGGCCGCCGCAGCACTGGCAGCCGCTGCATCCACGCGCCTGGCAACGGCTGATGCTCGGCGATCTGTTCGTGACCGTCGGCCTGTGCGCCGCGCTGGCCTGGTTCTTCCAGTGGTGGGGCGCGCTGGGCCTGCTGTGGCTGCCGTGGTCGATGTTCGTTGCCCGCCGCCACGCCGCGCGCGCCGGTTACGCGGTCGACGATGCACTGGTCGCCGTGCGCGAAGGCTGGTGGTCGCGCACCTGGCGCTTCGCCGAACTCGGCAAGCTGCAGGCCGTCGAACTGCGCCAGTCGCCGCTGGACCGCCGCTTCGGCATGGCCTCGGTGTGGCTCGACACCGCCGGCGCCAACGCCCTGACCACTCCATTGCGATTGCGCTTCCTGTCGCTCCACGATGCCCAGCGCATCCACGCGACACTCGCCCACACGATCGCGAGGCGCCCGCTGCGCTGGTAATCGGCGACTGATCCTCTGTTTTTAGCAATGAGATTCATTATCATGTGCGGCCCGCACCGTCTGGCTGCCTCGCAATGCGTCTCCGTCGATCCGTTTTCCTTGCCGTTGCAGTCGCGCTCTGTCTCCCAACGCTCGCCACCTTTGCGCAGGACGTCGCGGATACTGCAGCGACCGACCTCGACACGGTGCGTGTCGTCGGGCGCGCGCAGAGCCTCTATCGCCGTGACGATGCCGCGGTGGGCACACGCACCGATACGCCGCTGTCGCAGGTGCCGCAGTCGATCCAGGTGCTGCCGCGCGAGCTGATCGACGATCAGGCGGCGCACGATGTCACCGATCTCTATCGCAGCATCAGCGGGATCAGCTTCTTCAGCTATGCCGGCGTCACGTTGCGCGGCTTCCGTCAGGAAAACGTGCTCTATGACGGACTGCGCGGCGATCCGTACGCCGGATTCTCGGTGCCCCAGCTGTTCAACATCGAACGCCTGGAAGTGCTCAAGGGACCGGCGGGCGCACTGTACGGCGGCGGCGAACCGGGCGGCATCATCAACTACGTGACCCGCAAGCCGCAGGCACAGGCACGGCGCCGGATCGACGTGGCCACCGGCAACGCCGACTACGCGTCGGGCTCCTTCGAAGCCACCGGCGCCATTGCGCCCGGCGCCCGCTATCGGCTCGGCCTGCATGCCGACGGCGACGCGGGCGTGCGCTGGAATGCCGACAGCGAAAGCCGGATCGGCGACGCATCGGTGGCGTTCGATGTCGGGCAGACCGGCGAACTGACGCTGCAGCTCACCGACATCACGCAGAACCAGGGCGGCAACCGCCTGCGCGGCGTGCCGGTGAACAATGCCGGCACGTTCCTGACCGACCGCCGCTGGAACCACAACGAGGCAACCGACTTCCTCGACATGGACGCGCGCGTCGCGCTGGCGCAGTACCGCGCATCGCCCTCGGCGGACTGGGATGTCGATCTGTCGGCGCGCTGGTTCGAAAACAGCGAGCACCAGATCTATCACGAGCCGATGGGGTTGATCGATCGCGACCGCGACGGCACCGCCGAATGGATGACACGCCAGCTGCGCAACCAGATCCGGGATAACGAAGGCCTGACCGTGGCGGGTAATGCGGTGTGGCGCTTCTCCACCGGCGCCATCGAGCACAAGCTCCTGTTCGGCGCCGACTGGTACCGGCTCGACGCGGACTTTGCCGCGCAGACGGCGAACAGCGCGGACCTCGCCCGCAATGCAGGCCCGGTGCCGGGCATCGACCTGTTCGCGCCGGTGTACGGACGCAGCGGCTGGTTCGATTACGGTCTCGACGCGCTGCCGTGGCGCACGACGCGCACACGCGGCGTCCGTTACGGCGGCTACGTGCAGGACGAGATCGCACTGACCTCGCGCTGGCGCGTGCTGGCGGGTCTGCGCTGGGACGGGTTCGACGACGAGGATCGCGTTACCGGCCGAGCGGGCGACGGCCAGGATCTGAGCTGGCGCCTGGGCAGTACCTACGCGCTGACCGACGGCATCAACGCCTACGCCAACGTGGCCAGCGGTTTCCTGCCGCAGGCCACCGCGAACCAGGATCCGGCCGCCGGCGGCCCGTTCGAAGCCGAGCGCAGCCGGCAGTGGGAAGCGGGCCTGAAAACCGAACTGGCCGGCGGACGCATCACGCTCGGCACCGCGCTGTATCGCATCGAGCGCAGCAACATCGTGCAGGCGACCGGCGATGTCGTGGACGGCGTCAACCAGCTTGCCCCGCTGGGCCTGGTACGCAGCGAAGGCCTGGAGCTCGACCTGCTGGCCGACGTCACCGATCGCTGGGTGCTCAACCTCGCCTACGCCTGGAACGATGCGCGCGTGATCGATGCCGGCAGCAACGGCATCGTCAATGCATCCGGCGACCGCTTTGCCAACGCGCCGCGCAACAAGCTGGGGCTGTGGTCGCGTCACGATCTGCCGGCGCTGTCGTCGGCCCTTGGATTCGGCCTCGACTACACCGGCGAACGCGTCAGCCTCGACGGCCAGCGCGTGAAGCCCTACACCGTGTTCGACGTGAGCTGGCAGACGCACTGGCGGTCGTGGAAATTCCAGGCCAACGTCAAGAACGTCTTCGACAAGGTCTACGCGGCCAGCGGCTTCATCGCCCGCAACGGGCACTTCCCCGGCGAACCGCGACGCCTTTACCTGCAGGCCGCCTACACGTTCTGATCGACGCACGTGAGCACCACGCCAGCCGCGCGCCAGCACACGACCGCCGCAGCCCCGAAGGGCGGCGGCGGGCGTCGCCTGTGGTTCGACCTGCACAGCTGGATCGGCCTGAAGCTGTCGATTTTCATGGCGTTCGTGTGCCTGACCGGCACGCTGGCGACGGTCTCGCAGGAGATCGACTGGCTGGTGTTTTCCGAAGCGCGCGTCACGCCGAACACGCAACACGCCAGCTGGGGCGACATGACGGCGGCCGTGCAGCGGGCGTATCCGCAGTGGACGCTTGAATCGTTGTCTGCACCGCATGCGTCGCGCTTTGCTGCGCGCGCGGTGATGCGCCTGCCCGATGGCGCGCGCCGCTTCGTCTGGGTCGATCCCTACAACGGACGCGTCACCGGTGACACGACGTGGTTCAACGCGCAGCGGATCCTGCGCAATACGCACCGGCACCTGATGCTGCCGCTGAAGATCGGCGTGCCGCTCGTCTCGGCATTGGCGGTGCCGCTGCTGCTGACGCTGATCAGCAGCCTGTACATCTACAAGCGCTGGTGGCGCGGCTTCCTGACCTTGCCTCGAGCCGACAGGCCGCGTCGACTGTGGGGCGACGTGCATCGTCTGGCGGGCGTCTGGAGCGTGTGGTTCATCGTGGTGATCACGCTGACCGGCGGCTGGTATCTCGTCGAATCGCTGGGCGGCGGCGCAGGCCGTGCTGCGGAGATCGCGCTCCCCTCCGCCGAGATCGCCACCGCCCCCGCCGATGCGGACGCGATCGATCACGCGGTCGCCGATGTCGCACGACGGTGGCCGGAACTGCAGGTCCGCGGCCTGCACGACGTGAGCACGCGCAGTCTGCTGCTCGATGGCGAAGCGCAGGCCTGGCTGGTGCGCGACCGTGCGAATGCGGTCGGCTACGACCTGCAGGACCGCCGCATGACAGGCCAACGCGATGGCCGCGACATGGGCATCCACCAGCGCATCTCCGAGATGGCCGATCCCCTGCATTTCGGTACGTTCGGCGGGTGGCCGGTCCGCTGGCTGTGGTTCGTGTCCGGCGTCCTGCTCACCACGCTGAGCGTGACCGGCGTCTATCTCTATGGCCTGCGCGTGTCCGATGCGCTGCGCTCCGCGGCGCGGCGCCAGGGCAACACGGTCGCCCGGGCCATCAGCCCATGGCGCCAGGTGTGGACCGGCGTGGCACGTTGGCGCTGGATCTGGATTCCGCTGCTGTGCGTTTGGGCCTGGCTCCTGGCCACTGCGCTGCGCGCCGCCTAGCGCGCGCGTCGCGACTTGAGGTAGTGCGAGACCATGCCGACCCAGTGTTCGATGCGCTTGGCCAGCGGCATCGGCGCCTGGAACAGCAACCAGCTGTAAGCGCGCAGTTCCCAGAACGTCGGCGCGGGCTTGGTGCGGAATTCGGCCTTGGCCATGCGCAACCAGCGCGGCGTGATGCCGGCCTGCTGGCGATAGAACTCGAGCATGCGCTCGCTGCCGACGACGTGGCGATACACGCGCAACGGCGATGGCCCGAACGACTTCAGCGCGTTGCTGCCGTGTTCGCGATGGCCAACCAGGGTGTCGGACAGATAGATCTTGTGCGCGCCGAGGATGTCGGCGCCGTAGACGATGCAGTCGTCAGGACGCGAGAGCCAGTCGGCGGCGCGCTCGGGCGGCAGCGTCAGCAACCGGGTCATCAGTGTGCTGCGCAGGCTCACCGCCGATGTCGCCGCGCCCTGGAAGCGGTGGTAGTAGGCGTTGAGCAGGATCGACAGGCCGAGATCGCGATCCGGACCGGGCTTAAACATCGGCTTGTCCAGATCGCCGAACAGCTGCATGTTCGTGTAGACGAAATCGACTTCCGGCCGCGCGGCATAGACGTCGACAATGCGCTGCAGATAGTCGGGGTTCCAGCGGTCGTCGGAATCGAGCAACGCGATGATGTCGCCGCGCGCCTGCGCGAAGCCGGTGATCCAGGCCTGCAGCTGGC
Source organism: Luteimonas sp. AC640a (assembly GCF_979256585.1). Classification (NCBI taxonomy): domain Bacteria; kingdom Pseudomonadati; phylum Pseudomonadota; class Gammaproteobacteria; order Lysobacterales; family Lysobacteraceae; genus Luteimonas; species Luteimonas sp. AC640a. The sequence continues at coordinate 7,442 of NZ_CEEDOV010000013.1, forward strand.
CGCCGTTGGCCTGCTCGATCACCTGGATCTTCGGGTGGTCACCGTAATGGCGGCGCAGCAGCTCGGGCGAGCCGTCGCGCGAGCCGTCGTCGACGATGATGATTTCCAGCGCGCTTTCCGCCTGCGCGAGCACCGACTTGATCGCCTCGACGACGAACGCGGCGTAGTTGTAGCTCGAGACGAGCACGCTGACGGTGGGGCGGACGGGAGCGGTCATGGACATCGGGGCGACGCCGCGCATGCGGCGCCGGCATCATAACAATGCGCCCCGCCACGCCCGGACGCCGCCGGCGCGATCGGCGACAATCTCGGCATGTCGATTCCCGCACCCGCACCCGCCGCCGCGCCGCTGCCGATCTCCGGCGTCGTCATCACCAGGAACGAGGGCGACCGCATCGGCCGCTGTCTCGATTCGATGCGCGGCCTGTGCGCTGAACTGGTCGTCGTCGATTCCGGATCGACCGACGACACCGTCGCGGTCGCCACCGCGCATGGCGCACGCGTCGTGCACCAGGACTGGCTGGGCTATGCGGCGCAGAAGACCTTCGCCAATACGCTGGCCGTACACGACTGGCTGCTGCTGCTCGACGCCGACGAATGGCTGTCGCCCGGCACCGACGCAACAGTCCGCAAGCTGTTCGCGGACGGCCGCGTGGAGACCGCCGACGCCTGGCTGCTGACCCGTCGCAACTGGTTCCTCGGCCATCGCCTGCGCGGCGGCGAACCGATGGAACGTCTGGTCCGCGCGGGCTGGCGTTACCTGCCCTCCCAGGTCCACGAGCGCCCGGATCTCGAAGGCAAGACGGTCGCGAAACTCGACGCCGACTTCGAACACGACACCTCGCGCAGCCATGCCGAGCACGTCGCCAAGCTGTCGAAGTACGCCGCGCTGTGGGCGCAGCAGCGGCGCGATGCCGGCAAGCGCGCCAATGCAGTCGATGGCCCGCTGCACGCGGCCGCGTACCTGCTCAAGCAATACCTGTTGCGCGGTGCATTTCTCGACGGCGCCCCGGGCTGGCGCTTCCACAAGGCGCAGGCCGACTACGTGCTGGAGAAATACCGGCGGCTGCGCAGCCTGTCCTGACCGCCACGCGCTTCAACCGATCCGCAGGATGGATCGAGCGCAGCGACACCCATCGAATTTCGGGATGCCATGCGTGGCGTCTCGCGAGTTTTCTGTCCGTCATCCCCGCGTAGGCGGGGATCCATGGACATTGCGTTCAATGAATTGACCTCCATGGATTGACCAGCCATTCGGCTGTTGAAAAGCGCTTCAGCCTGCGCGGTAACGACGCCTGCAGGTGTCTTGCGGGAGGTCCCCCCCTAACGCCTGGGCCCGTGCACCAGACCGAACTCGGTCCACGTCAGCCGCCCGGCGGCGACTGCATCGCGGATCGCCTGGTTGGCCGCCTTCATTTCCGGCTTCACGTAGCCACGCGCGTGGTCGAGATGGATGCACACCGCCGAGAAGCGGATCTGCTTGCCGATCACGCCGGCATTCGCGAGCCGCTCGCCGAGTTCGAGATCCTCGCCGCCGTAGGTCATGCGCTCGTCGAAACCGTTGACGCGCACGAGGTCCCCTTTCCAGCCCGACGCATTGTTGCCAGCCCAGCGCGCTTTCGTCGGCGTGGTCGCATTGAGCACGCGCTCGCGCCACCCAGGACGCGCCCAGAGCTTCAGCGAACGCTTCTTGCGCGGCAGGCCATTGGCCTTGAGCCAGTCGAGATCGGTGTGCAGCCCGCGTGCGATGACGGCCTGGTCGATCTTCAGACTCAGGTCCATCGGCAGCTTGCAGTAGCCACCGCCGAGATACCGGCCCGGTTCGCGCAGGCGCAGATGCTGGCTGACGAAATCAGCGCGCGGCACGCAGTCGCCGTCGGAGAAAATCAGATAGTCAGCGCGTGCATCCTCGATGCCGCGATTGAGGATGGTGCACTTCCGGAAACCGGCGTCCTCGTGCCAGACGTGTCGCAGCGGATACGGCAGGTCCGGCGCGAGCGCCGCGAGCATCTCGCGCGTCGCCGGGCCGGAACCATCGTCGGCGACGATCAGTTCGAAATCCTGCCGGTCCTGCTGCGCATAGCCCCACAGACACCGCTGCAGCCAGTCGGCGTTGTTGTAGGCGCTGATGATCAGGCTGGCGGCGGGTGTCTGCATGCCGGTGATTCTAAGCGAGGGCCCGGTGTCGGGTCGGGCTCAGCGCAGGCGCTTCAGGCGCGCGTAGAAGAAGCCGTCCATGCCCGATTCGCCGGGCAGGCGCTGGTGGCCGGCGCCGGTGTCGCGGCCGAAGCGCGCATCCAGCGGTTCGAGCGCAAAGTCCGCATGGCGCGCGAGGAACGCTTCAACCTGGTCGGCGTTCTCGCGTCGCAGGATCGAACACGTCGCGTACAGCAGCGTGCCGCCCGGCGCGACGACCGCGGCCAGCGCATCGAGCAGCTGCGCCTGCAGCGCGGCGAGCGCATCGAGATCGGCGGGGCGACGGTGCAGCAGCACGTCGGGCTGACGACGCACGATGCCAGTCGCCGAGCACGGCGCATCCAGCAGCACGGCGTCGAACGGCGTGCCGTCCCACCAGCGCGCGGTGTCCAGTGCATCGGCGGTGCGCACACGTGCCTGCGCGCCGATGCCCAGACGCCTGAAGGTCTGTTCGATGCGCGCGACGCGCGGCGCGGCGATGTCGATCGCCAGCAGACGCAGCGCGGGATCGCATTCGAGCAGATGCGCGCTTTTGCCGCCGGGCGCGGCGCAGGCATCGAGTACATGCGCGCCGGGCGCCAGCTGCATCGCATCGGCCACGCGCTGCGCAGCGCCGTCCTGGATCGACACATCGCCATCGGTGAAGCCCGGCAAGGCATCGACCGGCACCGGCGTCGCGAGACGCAAGGCGTCGGGCATGCCGTCCGGCACGTCGGCCTGCAGACCGGCCTGGATCAGCCGCGTGTAATAGGCGTCGCGCGTGCCGCGGCGGGTGTTGACCCGCAGCCACTGCGGCGCGGCGGCGGCGCTTGCGGTGAGGATCGCCTCGACATCCTGCGGCCAGTCGGCGCGCACTTCCTGCAGCAACCACGCAGGCCAGGCGGCATCGGCGCCCGCGCTCGGCAGACCGTCCTTCTGCGCGCGTCGCAGCAGCGCGTTGACGAGGGCTGCCTGGTGCGCGCGGCCCAGCAGGCGCGCGGCATCGACGGTCGCATTGAGCGCGGCGTGCGCCGGCAGGCCCATCGGATCGAGCTGGGCGAAGCCGGCGTAGATCAGCGCGCGCAGCGGTGCATCGCGCGCACCGGGCGGACGCGGCATCCAGCGCGACAGCGCGGCGGCATAGCGGCCCTGATGGCGGATCGCGGCGAAGGCCATGGCCTCGACCAGCGCGCGGTCGCGCACGTCGTCGATGCCGGCCAGTGCCGTCGACAGTTCCGCTTTCAACGAGCGGCCGTGATGCAGCACCGCGTCGATGACGCGCGCCGCTGCGAGCCGGGCCTGTGCGCCGTGATCCACGTCAGGCGCCCGCGCCGCGCAGATCACTGCGCGCGTTGAGGTAGTCGGCCACGTCGATCACACGACCGCCGGCGCGCTGCACGCGCTGCAGGCGCAGCGCGCCCTCGCCGCATGCGATCACGATGCCCGCGCGGCCAGCGGCCAGAACGCTGCCCGGTGCCTGCCCATGCACCAGTGGCGCGAGACTCGCGCCATGGATGCGCAGACGCTCACCGGCGACATCCGCCTCCGCCACCGGCCAGGGATTGAAGGCACGTACGGTGTCGGCCAGCACGCGCGCCGGCTGCGACCAGTCCAGTCGCGCCTCGGCCTTGTCGAGCTTGTGCGCGTAGGTCACGCCTGCCTCCGGCTGCGCGGCCGGCCCGAGCTGCATACCGGCACGCAACAGGCCCAGGCCGTCGGACAACACCTGCGCACCCAGCGCCGCGAGCCGGTCGTGCAGGCTGCCGCCGGTGTCCTCGTGCGTGATCGGCGTGGACTGGCGCAGCAGGACTGGCCCGGTATCGAGCCCCTTCTCCATCTGCATCAGGCACACGCCGGTCTCGACATCGCCGGCCTGGATGGCGCGCTGGATCGGCGCGGCACCCCGCCAGCGCGGTAGCAGCGAGGCATGCACGTTCCAGCAGCCGTACTTGGGGATGTCGAGCACCGCCTGCGGCAGCAGCAGACCATAGGCAACGACGATCATCAGGTCGGGTTCTAGCGCGCGCAGGGTGTCGAGCACCTCGGCGCCCTTCAGCCGCTCGGGCTGGTGCACGGTCAATCCACGCTCGACCGCCATCTGCTTGACCGGTGACGCGGTCAGTGCGCGGCCGCGGCCGGCGGGACGATCGGGCTGGGTATAGACGGCGACCACTTCATGGCGGGCATCGGCCGCAAGCAGCGAGGGCACGGCGAAATCCGGCGTACCGGCGAAGACGAGTTTCATAAGCGTGGTGTCCTGGAAGGCGTACTGCCTCGGCGTGACGCGGTGACGGCGAGCGCCGTCGGATCCATCGGCGCCGCGCGCGGCGGTCGACTCAGCCGCGCTCGTCCTTGCGCAGCTTCTCGAGCTTCTTCAACGCGCGGTCGCGCTTGAGCGGCGACAGGTAATCGATGAACAGCTTGCCGTCGAGATGGTCGATCTCGTGCAGCACGCAGGTCGCCAGCAGGCCATCGACACTGAGTTCGAACGGCTTGCCGTGACGATCGAGCGCGGTCACGGTGATGCCGTCGGCGCGGGTCACGTCGGCAAATATCCCCGGGATCGACAGGCAGCCTTCGGTATGGACACGCAGATCCGCAGAGCGGTCACGGATCTCCGGGTTCACGAACACCAGCGGCTGCTCGCGGCCTTCGGTCACGTCGATGACCATGAAGCGTTCGTGGGTATCGATCTGCGTCGCGGCCAGGCCGATGCCGGGCGCCTCGTACATGGTCTGGAACATGTCGTCGAGCATGCGCTGGAAGGCGGGGTCGGCGAAACGGTCGGCCGCAACGGGCTCGGCCAGTTTGCGCAGGCGGGAATGGGGGTATTCGAGGATCTCGAGCAGGGCCATGGGGTCGAATAGCGAAGGCGGTCACAGCCGCGTGGACGAAACAACCATTGTAACGCGACGCACACTTGCGTCCGCGCGGACCTTTCAGGCTATATTGCGCCGCTGCAAGGGGAAAAATCCAAGGGGAGCAGGTAGATGGCCGGCACGCTTCAACGCCTTTCAAGGTCGTTCCGCACGGGTTGTGCCGTTGCGTTGCTGACTGTCACCACGTTCGCAGCTGCCCAGCAGATGCGCGGCGATCATCCCGAGACCTATGTCGTGGTCCGCGGCGACACCCTCTGGGGCATCGCCGGTCGGTTCCTCGAAAAGCCATGGCTGTGGCCGGAAATCTGGCAGGCCAATCCGCAGATCGCGAACCCGCACCTGATCTATCCGGGCGACGTGATCAGCCTGGCGTATCTCAATCGCGTGACGATGCGACCGGGCCCGCGCCCGGTCGACGTCGCGCCGATCGGTGCGATCCCGCTGTCGGATATCGAGCCGTTCCTCAAGAACCGCCGCATCGTGTTCGACTTCGAGACCCTGCCTTACGTGCTCGGTTACGAGGACGGCCGCCTGCGCGGCAGCGTCGACCGCAACGTCTACGTCAAGGGCCTGGACACCGCACGTCCGGGCGAACGCTACGCGGTGCTGCGCGCCGCCACCGAGTTCTACGGCGCGCGTCGTTCGCGTGACCTCGACTTCCGCGGCAAGCGCATCCCGGGTGAAAGCAACCTGTGGTCGCACACCCAGCCCAAGTCGCGCCAGCAGGACGCGTTCCTCGGCTACGAGATGGTGCAGATGGGCGTCGGCACGGTGGTGCACGGCCCCACCGCGCAGAGCGACACCACAGCGCTGGCGCTGGACAACAACGGCTACGAGGCCCGCGCAGGCGACCGCATCGTGCCGGTGAATCCGCAGCCCTACGACCTGCAGTTCTTCCCACATCCGCCGAGCGCCGACGCACTCGCCTCCGAAGCCCGCGTGATCGGCGTCGCCGACATGCTGGTCACCGGCGGCCCGCGCGACGTCATCGCGATTTCGGCCGGCCACCAGAACGGCGTCGACAACGGCACCGTGTTCTCGGTCTGGCGCACGGGTTCGCACAACGTCGATCGCGTGGCGCATCCCAACACCTCGCGCATCACCGAGTCGCCGAATGCAGGCACCCGTCGTGACCGCCTGCCGGACGAGTACGCCGCGCACGCAATGGTGTTCCTGACCTTCGACTTCGTCAGCTATGCGCTGGTGATGGAAGGCGAGAAGCCGGCCGGCGTCGGCTACACGCTCAAGCACCCCGACGCCGAACAGTAAGGGCGCGCCCGCGTTGCGCGGGCTTTCCCGACGGCATCAGACGACGGCACCTTCGGGTGCCGTTTTCGTGTGCGGCCTAGGCTTCAGTCATGGACGACGATGCCGATCTGCACGCGCTGCTGCGCTTGATCCACGCCGGTGGCGCTGCTGCGCCGCGGCGCCGCCTGCTCGAACATGCACAAGGCCCGGCCGCCGCGCTGGCGGGCGGCGCGTCGGCCTGGCGCGAAGCCGGTCTCGATGCCGCGCAGCGCGCGGCGCTAAGCGGTCCGGAAGACGCGGTCGACGACTGGCGCCGCTGGCTCGCCGGCGCACCTGCGCGCCATGTGATCGGTTGGCACGATCCCGACTACCCCTTGCTGCTCAAGCGCATGCAGGCGCCGCCGCTGGCGCTGTTCGTCGAAGGCGATCCCTGCCGCCTGTGGCACGCCGGCGTGGCCGTGGTCGGCAGCCGCGCGCCGACCGCGGGCGGCCGTGACAACGCGGCGCTGTTCGCGCGGCGCTTCGCCCTCGATGGCCTGTCGGTGGTCAGCGGTCTGGCCAGCGGTATCGACGCGGCCGCGCACAGTGCGGCGCTCGATGCGGGTGGCGATACCGTCGCCGTGCTCGGCAGCGGCATCGACATGCCCTACCCGCGCTCGAACCTCCGCCTGCACGCGCGCATCGTCGAAGCCGGCACAGTCGTGAGCGAGTACGCGCCCGGCACGCCGGCGCGACGCGAGCAGTTTCCCAGCCGCAACCGCATCGTTGCCGGGCTCGCGCTCGGCACCCTGGTGGTCGAGGCCGCGCAGCGCTCGGGCGCATTGATCACCGCGCGCCTGGCTGCCGACGCGGGTCGCGAGGTCTTTGCCATCCCCGGCTCGATCCACAACCCGATGGCCCGCGGCTGCCATCGCCTGCTGCGCGATGGCGCCACCCTGGTCGAAGCGCCCGAGGAGGTGACCGGCGCCCTGTCCGCGATCGCCGGCGAACTCGCCGACGCCTTGCGAGAGAGGCTCGACGCCCCCATCCAGAGCGTCGAGACGATACTGAACACGGCTGGCGCGGGTGCCGCATCCGATCCCGACAGCGTCGACCCTGACTACAACCGGTTGTGGAAGGCCCTCGGGCACGACCCAACCGGTATGGATGAACTGGTCGCGCGCAGTGGATTGACGGTCGCCCGGGCGTCGGCCATGCTGCTGTCCATGGAGCTGGATGGACGTGTGGCTCAGCTGCACGGTCGGTATTCCCGAAAGTCCTGACACGACGCGCCCAAGGGCGCAGGCCGAGGGGAAATGAAAGAAAGCATCCTGGATGTGCTGCTGTACCTGTTCGAACACTATTTCACCGAGGATGCGGACCTCGTCCGCGATCGCGACTCCCTCCAGAGCGGCCTGCTCCAGGCCGGTTTCAGTCCCGCCGAAGTCAGCAAGGCCTTCGACTGGCTCGATGCGCTGGCCGACCAGCGTCCGGCCGTGCCGGTGGTTCGCGCAAACGGCCCGACCCGCGTGTTCTCCGGTCCCGAACTCGACCGGCTCGATGTCGATTGCCGCGGTTTCCTGCTGTTCCTGGAACAACACGGTGTGCTCGATGCCGACCAGCGCGAACTGGTCCTCGACCGGGCAATGGCGCTCGATCAGGACGAACTGGATCTCGACGATCTGAAGTGGGTCGTGCTGATGGTGCTGTTCAACCAGCCCGGCAGCGAAGCGGCCTACGCGTGGATGGAAACGCAGATGTTCGCCGACGAGCCCGAGCCGGTGCACTGACGCGGCAACCCGTTCGACGAAGACACCGACAGGCGCCCACCCGGGCGCCTGTCGCGTTTCAGGTGTCTTGGGCCGCCCACAGTGCCGCTGTAGGATGAACACGGGGAGCGGCCGGACGTCCGGCCCGGCAGGATCATCGATGGCGGACACCTCGTTCCACGCGACGCCCGACGATGGGCGCACCGGCCAGATGCGCGCCGACGCCGGGTTCTCTCCGACGCCGCCCCGGGCGAGCGCTTCACAGACACCACCGGAACGTCGCCGAGCCTGAGTCCCGTCACCCACCGCCACACCGCCTGTACGCCCGAACGAGAAGGACGCCTGCCCGATGACCGAGTGGTACTACGCCGACACCACCAACACCCGTCAGGGCCCGATCACGACGCCGGCGCTGCTGCAGCTGCGCCAGCAGGGCACGCTCGGTGACGGGACGCTGCTGTGGCGCGACGAGCTGGATGGCTGGACGCCGCTGCACGCGCTGGCGCACGAGCTGGGACTGGTGGATCCGACGGCGTCGCCCGTCGCGGCCACGACGACGGACGGCCGGGCGCTGGAACCGGTCGCGCCTGCAACAACAGATGCCGGAACGCCGGCAGAATCCGTCGACGACGGCTGGCGCCCGGCCGGCGATGCGCGGGTTCCGCCCGCACAGCCAGCGACTGCGTCCGACGCGGCCTCGCCCTATTCGCCGCCGGTCGCGCCGGTGGTCCGCGCCGCGCATGTCGTGCACGGCGGCGATGTCATCGATGCGGGCTTTCTCAAGCGCGCGGCGGCGTTGTTCATCGATTCGCTGCTGGTCACCGCGGTCTACTACGCCATCGTCCTCGCTGCGATCGTGCTGTTCGGACTCGGCGGCACGCTCGGGCGGCTGGGATCCGGCACGCCCGATTTCGGCGTCGCGGGCATCTTCCTGATCGCGGTGATCTATCTCGCTTGGCCGCTGGTCAGCGGGCTCTACTACGTGCTGATGGAGTCGTCCGCGCGCCAGGCGACGCTCGGCAAGATGGCCGTCGGCATCAAGGTCACCGGGCTCGACGGCGGCCGCATCAGCCGCGGGCGAGCGTTCGCGCGATGGGCGTCGCACCTGCTCGCCTACGTCACGCTGTGCATCGCGTACCTGGTCGCGTTGTTCACCGAGCGCAAGCAGGGCCTGCACGACATGGTCGCGAGCACCTACGTCGTGGACCAGTGGGCCTACACCGACCATCCCGAACACCAGCAGCGCACGCTGGGCACGGTGGCCATCGTGATCCTCGTGCTGTGGGCCGGCCTGCTGCTGCTCGGTGTCGGCGCCGTGGTCCTGGCCGGTATCGCCGCCTCGCTCTGACCCCACACACCACCGCGTTTCCATCACCCGACAAGGACGTCCACCGATGACCGACTGGTATTACGCCGACGGGCGCAACACGCGCCACGGCCCCGTGACCCAATCCGCGCTGCTGCAACTCCGCCAGGACGGCATCGTCGGCGACGCCACGCTGATCTGGCGCGATGGCCTGGCCGGCTGGCAGCCGTTCCGCGAACTGGCAGCCGAACTCGGCGTCGCGCCTGCCGCCGGCATCGAGGCGTGGGCACTGGAGCCGGTGGCACCGGTCGCGACAGCGGCCGCCAGCGACGAGGTGGATGCGAGCTGGCGCCCGCTCACCGCCACCGGCGCAGGTGACTCGGGATATGCAGGCTCGCCCTACGCACCGCCGACCGCCAACGTCGCCCGAGCCGATGCCGTCACCCAGGGCGGCGATGTCGTGCTGGCCGGCTTCCTCAAGCGGGTCGCGGCGTATGCCATCGACGCCGTCATCGTCGGCATCGCCAGCGCGGTCGTCGGCGGGCTGATCTACGAACTGCTCGGCGTCGGCGGTTTCGGCCGCGGATTCTGGCTGGAGCAGGCGGTCATCAACGCGGTCTCGCTGGTGCTCTCGGCGCTGTACTTCGCCTGGTTCCATGCCGCCTACGCGATGGCGACGCCCGGCAAGATGGCGGTCGGCATCAAGGTCGTGCGGCTGGACGGCGCGCGGATCTCGTTCCTGCGCGGCATCGGCCGTTATTTCGCGACCATCCTCAGCAGCGTGATCCTGATGATCGGCTTCCTGATGGCCGGCTTCACCCAGCGCAAGCAGGCCCTGCACGACATGGTCTGCGACACCCTGGTGGTGGACCGCTGGGCCTTCACCGACCGGCCGGAACTGCAGCGCCGCGAGCTGGGCACGGTCACCGTGGTGGTCCTCGTGCTTGTGGGCATCCTGACCGGACTCGGCCTGCTGGCGCTCCTCGCGCTGGTCGGAATCGCGGCCTTTTCCTGACCGGCAGCCACGGCGGCGCTTGACACACCCCCCCGCGCGTGATTCCACTATAAAAGCAACCGACGCCCGGGGCTCGTCCCCGGGCGTCGTCATCTTCACCTTTTTTGTTGGGCCGCCCCCCGGCGTGCCCCGGATCCCGCCGCCATGGCCAAGCACCTTCTCATCGTCGAATCGCCCGCCAAGGCGAAGACGATCAACAAATATCTCGGCAAGGATTTCCACGTCCTCGCCTCCTACGGCCATGTGCGCGACCTGATTCCGAAAGAGGGCGCCGTCGACCCGTCGCAGAACTTCGCGATGCGCTACGACCTGATCGAGAAGAACGAGAAGCACGTCGAGGCGATCGCCAAGGCCGCAAAAGCCGCCGACGACATCTATCTCGCGACCGACCCGGACCGCGAGGGTGAGGCGATCAGCTGGCACATCGCGGAAATCCTGAAAGAGCGCGGCCTGCTCGAGAACAAGACCCTGCAGCGCGTGGTGTTCACCGAGATCACGCCGCGCGCGATCAAGGAAGCGATGCTCAAGCCGCGTGCGATCGCGGGCGATCTGGTCGATGCCCAGCAGGCGCGCCGCGCGCTCGATTACCTTGTCGGCTTCAATCTCTCGCCGGTGCTGTGGCGCAAGGTGCAGCGCGGGCTGTCGGCCGGCCGCGTGCAGTCGCCGGCGCTGCGCATGATCGTCGAGCGCGAAGAAGAGATCGAAGCCTTCATCGCACGCGAGTACTGGTCGATCGACGCCGCGTGCGCGCATCAGGTGCAGCCGTTCACCGCGCGCCTGACCAAGCTCGACGGGCAGAAGTTCGAACAGTTCACCGTCACCGATGGCGACACCGCCGAGTCGGCGCGGGCACGCATCCAGGCCGCGGCCCAGGGCGCGCTGCACGTCACCGATGTCGGTGCAAAGGAACGCAAGCGCCGTCCGGCTGCGCCGTTCACCACCTCGACGCTGCAGCAGGAAGGCGCGCGCAAGCTCGGCTTCACCACGCGCAAGACCATGCAGGTCGCGCAGAAACTCTACGAGGGCATCGCGCTCGGCGATGAAGGCACGGTCGGTCTGATCACCTACATGCGTACCGACTCGGTCAGCCTGTCGCAGGACGCCGTGAGTGAAATCCGCGACGTCATCGCACGCGACTTCGGTACCAGCTCACTGCCCGACCAGCCCAACACCTACCAGACCAAGTCCAAGAACGCGCAGGAAGCGCATGAGGCCGTGCGCCCGACGTCCGCGCTCCACACGCCGTCGCAGGTCGCGCGCTTCCTGACCGACGACGAGCGACGCCTGTACGAGCTGATCTGGAAGCGCACCGTTGCCTCGCAGATGATTCCGGCCACGCTCAACACCGTGTCGGTGGATCTGGCCGCGGGCAGCGAACACAGCTTCCGCGCCAGCGGCACCACCGTCGTCGTCGCGGGCTTCCTCGCCGTGTACGAGGAAGGCAAGGACACCAAGGGCAAGGAAGACGAGGACGAGGGCCGCAAGCTGCCGGCCATGAAGACGGGCGACCGCGTGCCGCTCGACCGCATCATCGCCGAGCAGCACTTCACCCAGCCGCCGCCGCGCTTTACCGAAGCCGCGCTGGTGAAGACGCTTGAGGAATACGGCATCGGCCGTCCGTCGACGTACGCCTCGATCATCCAGACGCTGCAGTTCCGCAAGTACGTGGAGATGGAAGGTCGCAGCTTCCGCCCCAGCGACGTGGGTCGCGCGGTGTCGAAGTTCCTGTCGAGCCACTTCACCCGCTACGTGGATTACGACTTCACCGCCAAGCTCGAAGACGACCTCGATGCGGTGAGCCGCGGCGAGGAAGACTGGATCCCGCTGATGGAGAAGTTCTGGGGCCCGTTCAAGGAACTCGTGGATGACAAGTCCGAGTCCGTGGATCGCAACGAGGCCACCGGTGCGCGCGAACTCGGTACCGATCCCAAGACCGGCAAGCCGGTCAGCGTGCGTCTGGGCCGTTTCGGGCCGTACGCGGCGATCGGCAGCACCGCCGAGGACGCCGAGGACAAGCCCAAGTTCGCATCGCTGCGCCCGGGCCAGTCCATGCACACGATCTCGCTCGAGGACGCGCTGGAGCTGTTCCTGCTGCCGCGCATCCTAGGTGAGGACAAGGACGAACAGGTCAGCGTGGGCATCGGCCGTTTCGGCGCGTTCGCCAAGCGCGGCAGCGTCTATGCGTCGCTGAAGAAGGAAGACGATCCGTACAAGGTCGATCTGGCACGTGCGGTGTTCCTGATCGAAGAGAAGGAAGAGATCGCGCGCAACCGGATCATCAAGGAGTTCCCGGACAGCGACATCCAGGTGCTCAACGGTCGCTTCGGCCCCTACATCAGCGACGGCAAGCTCAACGGCAAGATCCCCAAGGATCGCGAGCCGGCGTCGCTGACGTTCGAGGACGTGACCAAGCTGCTCGAAGAGACCGGCAAGCCGGTGCGCAAGGGCTTCGGCAAGAAGGCGCCGGCCAAGAAGGTCGCCGCAAAGAAAGTCGCGGCGAAGAAGGAACCGGCCGCGAAGAAGGCCGCGACCAAGAAGGCACCTGCGAAGAAGGCCACCAAGAAGACCGCAAAAAAAGCGACGAAGAAGACCACCAAGTCGATCGCAGCTGCGGTCGAGCCGGCGAAGTCGCTGCTGACCGCGTCCAAGGTCGCGCCGGGCAAGAAGCGCGTGATCAAGGCCGGCAGCGACAAGCCGGTCACGGACGACGCGCCGTTCTGACACGCCGCGCATGACTGCGCCCGTGCTCGACATCCCCGCCGCCGCCGCGTTGCTCGCGCGCGGCGGCGTGGTCGCCTACCCCACCGAAGGCGTGTGGGGCCTGGGCTGCGATCCCTTCGATCGCAACGCGGTGGCGCGGCTGCTCGACATCAAGCAGCGCCCGGTCGACAAGGGCGTGATCCTGATCGCCGGCGCACGCGCGCAGCTCGATGCGATCGTCGACTGGACAGGCCTGTCTGACGACGCGCGCACGCGCGTGACGGACAGCTGGCCCGGCCCGAACACCTGGGTCGTGCCCGCCCGCGCGGACGTCCCCACCTGGATCACCGGTTCGCACGCGAGCGTCGCAGTGAGGCTCAGTGCACATGCCGATGTCGTCGCACTGTGCGCAGCGTTCGGTGGCGCACTCGTCTCCACCAGCGCGAACCTCACTGGCGAACCCGCGGTCGCGGATCGCGATGCACTCGACGTGCGACTGCTCGCGCGCATCGATGGTCTGCTGGACGGCCGGACCGGCGGACGCACAGGTCCGTCGACGATCCGAGATGCCCTAACCGGCGACGTGTTCCGCACCTGAATCCGCGTCGCAGAGGCGCGTTCGTGAACGTTGCGCTGCGGTTGCATACGCAACTGAAATCCCGCGGGAAATCAGGTTGCCGCACTGCACAAACTATGATCTAGTCGTGACCCGGTGTGGACGCGTTGTCGCGATGCAAGGACCTTGGCGCTCCGATTCCCGCGCCGGCCATGCACCTCTCCACGGACTGCGATGACGACGATGCGGGAACTCCCGGATCGGGGCCTTTACGACCCCGCTGACGAACGCGATGCCTGCGGTTTCGGCCTGATTTCGACGATTGGCGGCGACGCCTCGCGCGAGATCGTGGACGGTGCGCTGCAGGCGCTCTCCCGCATGGCCCATCGTGGCGGCATCGCCGCCGACGGCCTCTCGGGCGATGGCTGCGGTGTGCTGCTGTATGCCGCCGATGCGTTCATCGACACGCTCGCCGCCGAAGCCGGATTCGAATTCTCCGGCGCGCGCCGCGCCGCCGGCATGGTGTTCCTGCCGCACGAGGCCGAGGCCGAGGCCGCTGCGCAGTGCCGCGAGACGCTCACGCAGCTGCTGCGCGATGTCGATGTACGCGTCGCCGGCTGGCGCGAAGTGCCGCTCGACGACGCAGCGCTGGGGGCACTCGCCCGCAATTCGAAGCCGCGCATCGAACAGGTGTTCGTGACTGCCGACGGTGACGACGCGCAGGCGTTCGAACGCGTGCTGTATCTCGCCCGCCGCCGCGCCGAACAGGCATTGCGCGCGCATGAGAACTTCTACGTCGTCGGCCTGACGCCCGGCCTGCTCGGCTACAAGGGCATGGTGCTGCCGAGCCATCTGACCCAGCTGTTCCCGGATCTCGCCCGCGCCGATCTCGCCGCCAAGACCGTCGTGTTCCATCAGCGCTTCTCGACCAACACGCTGCCGCGCTGGCCGCTGGCGCATCCGTTCCGGCGCCTGGCGCACAACGGCGAGATCAACAGCATCGAAGGCAACCGGCGCTGGGCGCAGGCGCGCCGTGGCGTGTGGGCGTCGCCGCAGCTCGACATCGGCGAGTTCGAAGAAACCGTGACCATGCACGGCTCCGATTCGCAGACGCTCGACAACATGCTCGAGTGGATGCTGCTCGGCGGCATGGACCTGCTGCAGGCGATGCGCATCCTGATGCCGCCGGCCACGCAGTCTCTGGAATACAAGGACGCCGATCTCGCCGCGTTCTACGAGTACTACGCGATCAACTCCGAGCCGTGGGACGGCCCGGCGGGCGTGGTGATGTGCGACGGCCGCCATGCCGCGTGCACGCTCGACCGCAACGGCCTGCGCCCCGCGCGCTGGACGTTGTCGCAGGACGGCATCTTTGTCATCGCGTCGGAGGCCGGCGTCTGGGACGTCGCGCCGGAACGCGTCAAGGCCAAGGGCAAGCTGGGCCCGGGCGAGATGATTGCGATCGATCTGACCACCGGCACGCTGCTCGACAACGAGGCCATCGACGAGGTCAACCGCGCACGGGCGCCGTACAAGCAGTGGCTCAAGCGCGGCATGAGCTATCTGCACACCGAACTGATCGATCCCGCGCTCGCTGCCGAACCATTCGCGCCTGACACCCTGCTCGCGTTCCAGAAGCTGTTCCAGCTCACCCGCGAGGAACAAGAATCGGTGCTGCGGCCGCTGGCCGAGACCGAGCAGGAAGGCATCGGTTCGATGGGCGACGACGTGCCGATGGCGGCGATCAGCCAGCGCGTGCGGCCACTCTACGACTGTTTCCGCCAGGCATTCGCGCAGGTCACCAATCCGCCGATCGATCCGCTGCGCGAAGGCGCGGTCATGACGCTGTCCACGCAGATCGGCCGCGAGGGCAACATCTTCCTCGACCGCGCCGAGAACGTGCATCACGTGCTGCTCAATTCGCCGGTGCTGTCGCAGCGCAAGCTGCGCCAGCTGCTGGCGCTGCCGCGGTTCGCCGAATCGAATCTGTTGCTGGATCTGTACTTCGACGCCGACACCGAAACGCTCGAAGGCGCGCTGCATCGTCTGTGCGCCGAGGCCGAAGCCGCAACGCGCGCGGGCGTCGAGATCCTGCTGCTCAGCGACCGCTACCCGAAGCGCGGCACCGTGCCCGTGCACGCACTGCTGGCCACCGGTGCGATCCATCTGCATCTGGTGCGCGCGGGCCTGCGCTGCGACGTCAATCTGGTCATCGAAACCGGCACTGCGCGCGACCCGCATCACTTTGCCTGCCTGATCGGCTTCGGCGCGACGGCGGTCTATCCGTATCTCGCGTTCCAGACCCTGCACGCGCTCGGCCGCCGCGGCGTACTCGCGACCAAGGTCGGCAACGAACATCTGCAGCTCGGCCGCAGCTACCGCCGTGGCATCCGCAAGGGCCTGCTGAAGATCATGTCCAAGATGGGCATCGGCAGCATCGCCAGCTATCGCGGCGCGCAGTTGTTCGAGATCGTCGGTCTGGCGCCGGACGTCGTCGACCTGTGTTTCGAAGCGACGCCATCGCGGATCGGCGGCGCCGGCTTCGCGCGCCTCGAAGCCGACGCGCGCCATCTCGCCGACCAGGGCTGGGACGATGCCGCCCTGCCCGAGCCCGGCGGCCTGCTGCATTACGTGCACGGCGGTGAGTACCACCAGTTCAATCCTGACGTGGTGACCTCCCTGCAGCGCGCGGTGTTGACCGGCGACCGTGAGGACTGGAAGCGTTACTCGGATTTCGTCGACACGCGCCCGCCTGCCGCGCTACGTGATCTGTTGCGCCCGAAGGCGGCAGTGTCGGCAATCCCGATCGACGATGTGGAACCGGTCGCGTCGATCGTGCGCCGCTTCGACTCGGCCGCGATGAGTCTCGGTGCGCTATCGCCCGAGGCGCATGAAGCGCTGGCAATCGCGATGAACCGACTCGGCGGTCGCAGCAATTCCGGCGAAGGTGGCGAGGATCCCGAGCGTTACGGGTCTGAGCGCCGCAGCAAGATCAAGCAGATCGCGTCGGGGCGTTTCGGCGTCACGCCGGAATATCTGATCAATGCCGAGGTGCTGCAGATCAAGGTGGCGCAGGGCGCCAAGCCTGGCGAAGGCGGCCAGCTGCCCGGCAGCAAGGTCAATCCGCTGATCGCGCGCCTGCGCTACGCCAAGCCAGGCATCGGCCTGATCTCGCCGCCACCGCATCACGACATCTATTCGATCGAGGATCTCGCGCAGCTGATCTTCGACCTGCGCCAGGTCAATCCCGATGCGCTGATCTCGGTGAAACTGGTCAGCCATGCGGGCGTCGGCACGATCGCCGCCGGCGTGGTCAAGGCCGGCGCGGATCTGATCACGATTTCCGGCCATGACGGCGGCACCGGCGCGAGCCCGCTGGGATCGATCCGCTACGCCGGCGCACCGTGGGAACTCGGTTTGTCGGAAGCGCGTCAGGCGCTGCAGTTCAACGACATGCGCGGCCATGTGCTGTTGCAGACCGACGGCGGCCTGAAGACCGGTCTCGATGTCATCAAGGCCGCGATGCTCGGCGCCGACACCTTCGGCTTCGGCACTGCGCCGAT
This sequence comes from Luteimonas sp. AC640a, assembly GCF_979256585.1. Lineage (NCBI taxonomy): Bacteria > Pseudomonadati > Pseudomonadota > Gammaproteobacteria > Lysobacterales > Lysobacteraceae > Luteimonas > Luteimonas sp. AC640a. Next base: position 24,632 of record NZ_CEEDOV010000013.1, read on the forward strand.
GATCGCGCTGGGCTGCAAGTATCTGCGCATCTGCCATCTCAACAACTGCGCGACCGGCGTGGCCACGCAGGACGAGCGCCTGCGCGCGAACCACTACAAGGGCCTGCCCGAGCGCGTGGAAACGTTCTTCCGCAACGTCGCCGAGGACGTGCGCGAACATCTGGCCGCGCTCGGCGTGCGCTCGCTCGACGAGATCGTTGGCCGCACCGATCTTCTGGAGCAGCACCTGCGCCACACCCGCGACGCGGTCGACATCGACCTGTCGATGCTGCTGCGCCGCGATCCCGACAAGCCGCTGTCGTACTGCGGCAGCCCGGCACTGCAGTCGCCGCCCGATGGCCTGGCCGCGGCGCTCGATGCGCGGGTTTCGAAGGCGATCGAACGCGGTGACGGCGGCACGTTCGACTTCGAGATCCGCAACACCGACCGCAGCATCGGCACGCGCCTGTCGGGCCTGATCGCGCGCCATCACGGCAATACCGCGATGAGCGATCGCCCGGTGACGCTGAACCTGCGCGGCACCGCAGGCCAGAGCCTCGGCGCGTTCAACGCCGGTGGCCTGCACATCGATCTCGAAGGCGACGCCAACGACTACGTCGGCAAGGGCATGGCCGGCGGGCGCATCGTGCTGCGCCCGCCCGCGGGCAGCGTGTTCGAATCGCGCAATACGCCGATCCTCGGCAACACCTGCCTGTACGGCGCGACCGGTGGCGAAGTCTATGCCGCGGGTCGCGCGGGCGAACGCTTCGGCGTGCGCAACTCGGGCGCGGTCGCAGTCATCGAAGGCGCCGGCGATCACTGCTGCGAATACATGACCGGCGGCGCAGTCGCGGTGCTCGGCCGGATCGGCCTGAACTTCGGCGCCGGCTTCACCGGCGGCATCGCCTACGTGCTCGATCTCGATCGCGATTTTGTCGACCGCTACAACCACGAACTGATCGACATCCTGCGCGTCACGCCCGAAGCCTTCGACAACTACCGGTCGCACCTGCGCGATCTGATCGAGACCCACGCGCGCCTGACCGGAAGCGCCTGGAGCGGTCGCATCCTCGACGAGTTCCGCGATTTCGTCGGCAAGTTCTGGCTGGTCAAGCCGAAGGCCGCGAGTCTCGAAGCACTCGCCGAAGATCTGAGGAGAGCTGCGTGATGTCTGTGCTGCGCACATCCATCCCCACGATCTGCTTCGCATATCGCGGGCCTCGCTCTGCTTCCGATCCCCGCCCCTTCGGGGCGCCCCCTTACCAAGGGGGCTCTAACTCGCTCGGCCCGCTGCGCACGAAGGAGTTCACTTCATGACTAAGCGAGACGTCTTCCGGTTCTTGAACGAACCGCGCGAGATGCCCGACAAGGTGCCGCTCACCCTGCGCACCGATGGCGACTGGAACGAGCTCTACGGCAGCTTCGAGGACCGCGAGGCCGCGCATCAGGCCGACCGCTGTCTCGACTGCGGCAATCCGTACTGCGAATCCAAGTGCCCGGTGCACAACTACATTCCGAACTGGCTGAAGCTGGTGCAGGAAGGCCGCGTGCTCGAAGCCGCGGCGCTGTGCCACGAGACCAATCCGCTGCCCGAGATGTGCGGCCGCGTGTGTCCGCAGGATCGTCTGTGCGAAGGCGCGTGCACGCTCGACGACGGTTTCGGCGCGGTGACCATCGGCGCGGTCGAGAAGTACATCGTCGACACCGCGTTCGCACAGGGCTGGCGGCCGGATCTGTCGAAGGTCGTCGCCACCGGACAGCGCGTGGCGGTGATCGGCGCCGGGCCTGCGGGCCTGTCGTGCGCGGACCGTCTGGCGCGCGCCGGCATCGCCGCGGTCGTCTATGACCGCTACGAACAAATCGGCGGTCTGCTGCAGTTCGGCATCCCGAGTTTCAAGCTCGAAAAATCGGTAATCGCGACGCGCCGCACGGTGCTCGAAGGCATGGGCGTGGAGTTCCGCCTCGGTGTCGAGATCGGCAAGGACATCGCGATCGACACCCTGCTCGAAGAATTCGATGCGGTGTTCGTCGGCACCGGCGCCTATCGCTACACCGACGGTGGCCTGCCTGGGCAGGATCTGCCCGGCGTGCTGCCGGCTCTGCCCTTTCTCGTGCACAACGGCCGCATCGTCACCGGTGGTGACACCTGGGGCCGTCCGGTCGCCGGCTGGGAAACCTCGTTGACGCTACCCAATCTCGAGGGCCAGCGCGTCGTCGTGCTCGGCGGCGGCGACACCGGCATGGACTGCGTGCGCTCCGCGGTGCGTCTGGGTGCGGCCAGCGTGACCTGCGCGTATCGGCGCGACGAAGCCAACATGCCCGGCTCGGCGCGCGAAGTCGGCAACGCGCGCGAAGAAGGCGTGCGATTTTTGTTCAACCGCCAGCCGCTGGGCGTGGAAGCGAACGCGAGCGGCGACGTGGCCGGCGTGCGCGTGGTCGAAACGAAGCTCGGTGAGCCCGACGCCAACGGCCGCCGCGCAGCGGTGCCGCTCGACGGTACGGAATCGCTGCTGGATGCCGACGTCGTGATCATCGCGTTCGGCTTCTCGCCGGTGGTCCCCGAGTGGCTCACCACGCATGGCGTCGAGTCCAGAGGGAACGGGCGCATCGGCGTGGGCGGCGAACGTCGCCTGCCGTATCAGACCGCGCACCCGAAGCTGTTCGCGGGCGGCGATGCAGTGCGCGGCGCGGACCTTGTCGTCACCGCCGTGCAGGAAGGCCGCGACGCCGCGGCCAGCATCGCGCGCATGCTGCGCAAGGCCACGCGTCCAGCCAGCGCGGCGCTCGACGCCGCCTGACCAGAGCGCGTCGCCGGCCTTCAAGCCGGCGGCGTCGCCTTGCAATGCCGATCGATGAAGACCTGGTGCGGCGGCATCGCATCCACGCAGGCCGTCAACGTGCGACCGATGCTGTCGATGAAGCGGTGAACCTCTTCGTCCGGCATATTGTCGACCAGCGGATGCCAGCCCTTCGGCACGATGCCCTGCCCGATCATCACCTGCACCCAGCTGATCTCGGCGAACATCTCGCTGCCGTTGCGGAAGAACCGGCCGCTGTCGCGGAACAGATCGATGACGCCCTGCAGCGTCGCGGGCACGTCCATCGTCCGGCACTGGCGCCAGAACGGCGTGTCGTCGCGACGCGTCGCCTTGTAGTGCAGGATGATGAAATCACGGATGCGGTCGAACTCGAACGCGAGTTGCGCGTTGTAGCGCTCGGCCAGCACCGGATTGAAGCCGTCGCGTGGCAGCAGTTCGAGCAACTTCGAGATGCCTGACTGGATCAGATGGATGCTGGTCGATTCCAGCGGCTCCAGGAATCCGCTCGACAGTCCGATCGCGACGACGTTGCGATTCCAGCACTGCTTGCGGCGGCCAGTGACGAAACGCAGCGGGCGCGGATCGCCCAGCGCTTCGCCTTCCAGATTCGCCAGCAGGGTGGCCGCGGCCTCGTCGTCGCTGACGTGCGCGCTCGAATAGACGTAACCGTTGCCGGTGCGGTGCTGCAGCGGAATGCGCCACTGCCATCCGGCCGGGCGAGCGGTCGAACGCGTGAACGGTGCGGGCGGTCCCACGTTTGCGGTCGGCACGGCCAGCGCGCGATCGCAGGGCAGCCAATGGGTGAAATCATAATACCCGGTCTTGAGTGTCTGCTCGATCAGCAGCCCGCGGAAGCCGGAACAGTCCACGAACAGATCGCCTTCGAGCACGCTGCCGTCCTGCAGCCGCACCGAGGTTACGAAACCGCTTTCGGAATGCTGCGCGACGTGATCGATCATTCCCTCGTGGCGGCGTACGCCGCGCTGCTCGGCATAGCCGCGCAGATACCGCGCATAAAGCCCGGCATCGAAGTGGTAGGCGTAGGCAATGTTGCCGAGCGGTGAACCCGCTGGCACGTCGGTTGCCGACGTCATGAAGCGGCCGCGCTGCGCAGCCAGGGTGTTGAGCGTGTAATCGCCGAGCGGGCCCGCGCGTCCGGCGTGCCGCGCTTTCAGCCAATACTGGTGGAACGGCAACAGACCGAGCGGATGTCCGATCTCGGTGCCGAAACCATGGATGTAGCGTTCGCCGATATCGAGCCAGTCGACGAATTCGATACCGAGCTTGAAGCTGCCCTGCGTGCTGCGCACGAAATCGGCCTCGTCGATGCGCAGCAGCTGGTTGAACGCCTTGAGGTGCGGCACGGTGGCCTCGCCAACACCGACAGTGCCGATCTCCTCCGACTCGACCAGGGCGATGTCGTAACCGGGCCCGAGCACGCGCGCGAGCGCGGCTGCGGTCATCCAGCCCGCGGTGCCGCCGCCGACGATGACGATGCGTTTCAGACGTTCCATTCCGGTCTCCTGTTGCGATGGCGACACACAGCACGACGGGACCCGCAGGTCCCGTCGTGGTCACGCGGACGCGATGGACTGCGTCAGAACTTCAGGCCGACTTCGAACGTCACAGTACGCGGCACGTACAGAATGTCGCCCGTGCCGTTGACCGTCAGATCGGGGTCGAACTGGCCATTGCTGCCGAAGCCGTTGTAGGCGTACGACGAGAAGTTCTTGAAGTCGAACGCGTTGAGCAGGTTCACGCGCGTCGACAGCTTGACGTCGCCGGCCAGCACGAAGTCCTTGCTGGCCTGGAAGTCGACCGTGCGGTAGCCCCAGATGTCACCACCGAACAGGAACTTGCCCGTGCCCGGCGGCGTGACACCGACCTGCTGGCAGGTGGCGCCATCGGGATCGGTGAACCCGAAGCACGCGATCGTGTTGATCGGCTCCGGTGTCGCCAGCACGATCTTGGCACCGAGGGTGATGTCCCACGGACCGTCGATCGAACCGGACGCGACGAAGCGGTGCGCCGATGCAGCATTCGACTTCACGAACGGATAGTCACCGATCGTCGCCTTGTCGAACGCGAACGCCTCATCGATGTTGCGGTTCTGACGCGCACTAGTGTGCGTGTAGGCCAGGTTGAGGCCCCAACCCGATTCCTCGGTGTACGGACGCTCCGCCGACAGCAGGATCTGACTGCTGCGCTGTTCCAGACCGTTCGAACCGATGATCGTGTTCTGGTAACCGGGCACCGGCTCACCCCACGGCACGCTGCCGTTCTGGAAGTAGGAGCCGTCCGGATAGCGGTTGATCAGCGACATCGCGAAACCGTCATAGCTCAGCACGCGCTGGAACGTCACATCGGTCAGCCAGTCGCCGACCTGGTTGCTGATGCCGATGCTGAACTGGTCGCTGTAGGGCGTCTTGATCTCGTTGTCGAACATGAAGAGCTCGGCGCTGCCATTGACGCCCGGAATCGCATTCAGCTGGTCGATGCCGTCGAGATAGCTCTGCTGGAACGGGACGCACGTGCGATCTGCGCGATAGCACTGGCCCGTCGCCGGATCCTCGAAATACACCGCCACCGGCGACAATGCCGCCTTACTGGTTTCCAGTGCGAGCTGTTCGAACAGGTTGCGGTCATAGGAGCGCGCGGCGCCGCCGTGCAGCACGGCCGTCTCGTCACCCAGGAAATCGTAGGAGAAGCCGAACCGCGGCGCCCACGCATCCTTGAAGTTCTCGCGGTTGTTGCCGGTGCTGATGTAATCCGCGATATCGATGCCGCTGGGCAGCAGACGGTTCGCCCACGGCTGCTGGCCCGGCAGATCCGGATCGTCGCCATAGAGCGCGTCGACGATGCCCTGCGACGTGACGAAATCGGTATAGGCCGGTGTCTCCTCGTAGTCGTAGCGGATGCCGAGGTTGATCAGCAGCTTGTCGGTCACGGCCCAGTCGTCCTGGATGAAGATGCCGTACTGCTTCGACTGGGAAACCACGGTCGCCGACTGGCCCGGAGTGTCGTAGGGCGCGACAAAGTCGACACGGTACGGCGTCGCCGCGACGCCCGCGGCATCGACCTCATACGAGAACTGCGGATTGACTGACGCCGCGTCCTGCGAGGTCAGTTCCACGTCCTTGTAGTTGAAGCCCATCTTGATGGTGTGATCGCCCCGCCACTCGAAGCTGTTGAAGGTCAGCGCGTTCTGCAGGAACCAGCCCTTCTGGCTCTTGTTCTGCACGCTCAGACCACCGGCCGGACCGGTGGCGAGAAACGCAAACTCATCGACATCGGTCGAATTGGGACGCGGCGGCAGGACCTTGTAGAGGATGCCGTTGCCCAGGCTCGTCGCATTCGGATTGTTCGAAGAATCCTCGGTACCGACGACGAGCTCGTTGATCCAGGTGTCGGCGTAGTGCTGCCAGCGCAGATTGGTGCGCTTGTCGGTATTGAGCTTCTCGGTGGCCTGTTCGAGATTGAAGATGCCGCCGACATTCGCGGTCTGGGTTTCGTCGCGATAGAGCGTGCTGAGTTCGATGCGGTCGTTGTCGCCCGCTTCGAACGTCAACTTGCCGAACACCAGATCCTGCTCGAACGGCATGTTGGCCGCGCCGTACTGGCTGGCGAGATTGGCCGGAAGCAGGCCGACAAACGGGAGCGCGCCGGGATCTGCCTGGATGCTCTTGGGTACGATGTTCTCCTTGCCCTCGTAGGCGACGAAGAAGTGCAACCGGTCCTGCAGGATCGGACCGCCGAGCGCGAAGCCGTACTCCTTGGTCTGCGAATCGATCTTGCCGCTCGTCGCCTCATCGGGACGTTCTTCGCGCAGGTCCTGGTCGGTGAAACGGTAGAAGACTTCGCCTTCGAACTCGTTGGTGCCCGACTTGGTCGCGGCGGTGATCGCCGCGCCGCTGATCTGGCCGTACTCGGCCTTGTAGTTCGACGTGATGACCTTGTACTCGCCAACCGCGAGCTGCGGGAACGGGTTGCCCTGCGTGTCCGCCTGGCCGGCGATGCCGCCGCTGCGCACGTAGCTCTTCTGGCCCACGCCGTCGATGTACAGGTTGCCGGCGCTCGCATTCGACGCACCGCCACGCAGCTTGGTGTTTCCGTTGCCGTCGATCTCGAAGACCATGCCCGGCACGACGTCCGCGAACTCAAGGAAGTTGCGCGTGGCCTGCGGCAGCTGCTGGATCTGACGCTGCGAAATGGTGTTGCCCACTTCCGAGGTCTTGACCTCACGCAGCACCGGCGCGGTGACGTTCACCGTGCCGATGTCGGTCACGTCACCCTGGGTCGGGGTCTCGCTGGTCGTGCCCGAAAGATTCAAGGTCGACGTGGAGGCGACCGTCAGCGTCACCGTCTGCGAGACACCACCCGCGTCGACGCGGTAGGTGCCCGGCGGCAGGCCACCCAGCGTGTAGCTGCCGCTGGCATTCGTCTGCACGCTCCGGGTCGCCCCGGTGGCGATGTTGGTCGCAGTGACCGTGGTACCGGCTTCCGCACCGGCCTGCGAGGACACCTGACCGCGCAGCGTCGCGCTGCTGGACTGGGCGAACGCGGGCGTCGCGACGACGAGACAACCCAGCAGCGCGCAGGCGAGCAGGCTGGGCTTTGGGGCACGCGAGGTGCGCTTGGCTTTCATGGCATCCCCTCCGAGGGACTGGCGTTACGAGGTTTTTTTAGAATTGTTCTGACATCGGGACAGCGGCACAGCGGCACAGCGTTTGCGGTACGCCCACGCGCGACCGCGCACCGGTAGGAACCGGTGATCCGGAAGCGGAATGAGCCTGTAAGTCGACGGGACGGCGCGCGGATGTCGGGTTGCATCCACGTCCTGGCCGGATCGGTCTCCACCGATCGCGCCGTGTCGCGGGACGTGCTGGAGCACGTGGCCGCGTCTGGCGCCGGCGACCGCGTCATCCGCGCGGCCTCGGCTGAAGAGGGGCGCAGTGGTGCAGGTCGGCGCGCATCGTAATCCCGTGCGGTGGCTGCCGTCTACGAGGGCGATCCCCAGGTTGAATCGGGGCGAAGCTGCCCGACGGCCTGTGACCACACGCGTCTCCCCATCCGACCGTCCCATCCCCATACGAACGCCCGCCCTATCCGATTGGGCGGACGCTAGCACCCATTGGAAACGGTTACATCCCGCATTGCAGCAAGTACAAATCTGATGGTTTCGTCGGCCGTTGTGTGCTGGGTGTTGAATCGAAAGCCGATACGTCAAGAGACACGGGTTTGCGCGGCGCGCCGCACGTCCCATGATGTGGACATGCGCCCACACATCCGCTCCCGCACTTTCTTCGCGACGACGCTGTTGGCGACCCTCGCCTGCGCGTCGACACTCCCGGCCATGGCAGACACGCCGCCGCAGGTGACCGTTTACCGCTGCACCGATGCGAACGGCCGTGTGGCCCTGCGCGATTCCCCCTGCGCCGACGGCGCGACGCAGGAAGTCCGCAACATGCTGCGCCCCGTCGATGGCACACCCCTGCCGCCGCGCCCGAGCGCACCCACCGCAGCCGTCGTCGATGCACCGGTGCCGCAGGTGATCGTGCTGCGACCACCGCAGCCGATGTACCGCTGCGTGCGTCCCGATGGCAGCAGCTACACCAGCGATTCGTCGGAAGGCAACCCACGCTGGGTGCCGCTGTGGACACTCGGCTACGGGCCCACGCGACGTGGACCGTCGACACGCGTCGAGGCAGGCGACGGACGCGGCAGCATCGAGGTGGATTCCGGCATCGATACGCGGCCGCGCGCGCGCGGCGGTTACTACGGCGCGGGCACCTGGATCCGGGACGAATGCCGGCAGATGCCGCAGGGCGAAGTCTGCAGTCTGCTGGCCAATCGCCGCGAAGAGATCCGCCAGCGCTTCTTCAATGCGCAGCCGACCGAGCGTAGCCAGCTGACCAGCGAAGAGCAGACCATCAACACGCGGCTGGCGCAGGATTGTGATCGGTGAGACGTCGTGCTGTTCTGGGTATCGCGCTCGCATGCGCGCTGGTGAGTGGTGGCGGTCAGGCGGTGACCACGGTGATCTACCGCTGTACCGACGCGGCCGGGGCGGTGACGTTCCAGAACGGCACGGCCTGCCCCGCGGGTCACACGCAGGAACGTCGCGTCGTGGAGATGGCCGCGCCGATGCCTGCATTCGTGTCGCCGCCGGCAGCGCCGGTGGCGCCCCCCCAGGTCCCGCTGATCTCCCGTCTGCCCGCGGCCGAACCGGTAGCGGCGCGCGAAGACGACGACGCACCCGAACCGCCGCCCGCACTGTTCGCCTGCCGCGTCTTCGACAACAGCACCTACTGGCGCGAAGACGACACGCCGCCGCTGCGCTGCCGCCCGATGCAGACCGTCGGCATCGGCGGATTGCCCGGCATGGAAGCAGGCCAGGCCTGTGAGCAGGTCGCGGATGTGTGCGAGGCGGTATCCGCTGACGCGCTGTGCAGCACCTGGGAAACGCGTGTGCGCGAAGCGGAGTTCCGCTGGCGCTACGCGCAGGGCCGCGCGCAGGATCCGTTGCGACTGGAGTACGAACAGCTGTTCACGACGTGGCGCGACAGTAGTTGCGGCCCCGCCGGCGAGGCGGCATCGGCTCAGAACCAGCGCGGGACCGACGCGCGATAGTCCGCGTAGTCGGCGCCGAATCGGCTCCCCAGACACGCTTCCTCGAACGGGATGATCGCCTTGCGCAGGATCGCGAGCGGGATCGGCATCAGCGCGAGCGCCCACGGTACGTCGAGGATCGCGGCGAGTCCGGCGTAGCTCAGCAGCAGGCTCAGATAGAACGGATTGCGCGTCCAGCGATACGGGCCACGCACGATCAGCCGCGACGGCATGTGCGCCGGCATGATCGTCGTGCGGCGCAACGCGAACAGCGCGATGCACCACAGCGCCAGTGCGAGTCCGGTGTTCGCGAGCACGGTGCCGACGAGGTGCACGGTGTCGAGCGCGGGGCCCGTGGGCAGCGGCAGGCCGAACACGTTCTGCAGCAGCGCGGCCACGGCGAAGGTCACGCAGAAATGCAGCGGCGACGTGGACCGCACCAGCCAGGGCGCGCGCTCAGAAGCCATGGCGCAGAAAGCCGCCGTCGACCGCGATGCATTCGCCCGTGATGTAGGCCGATGCCGGCAGGCACAGGAACGCGACCGCCGCGGCGACCTCTTCCGGTTCGCCGATGCGCCCCATCGGTGTGCGCAGCAGCACATCGTCGAGAAAGTCGGGGTCCGACAATGGACCCGAAGTACGCCGCGTGCGGATGTACCACGGCGCCACCGCGTTGACGCGGATGCCGTCCTCGGCCCATTCGACCGCGAGGTTGCGGGTCATCTGGTGCAGCGCCGCCTTGGCCATGCCGTAGGGCGCGCCACTGCGCACATGGGTGATACCCGACACACTGCCAACGTTGACGATTGCCGAGCTGCCACGGCTCGCGAGCAGCGGATGCGCATAGCGCGCGAGTTCGAACGCGCTGAACACGTTGACCTCGAAGATCTCGCGCCATTCGTCTTCGGCGTAGTCGTTCGCCGCGCGGCTGAGATTGCCGCCGGCGTTGTTGACCAGGACGTCGAGTCCGTCGCCCTGGTCCTCGACCCAGTCGAGAATCTCGCGGCGCTGCTCTTCATCGACGACGTCGGCGATCATCGCGCGCACATCGGCTTGCGGAAATTCCTCGAGCAGTTCGTCGCGCGTCGACTCCAGGGCGTCGCCGTTGCGACCGACGATCAGCACGGTCGCGCCGAATCCGGTCAGTTCGCGTGCGACCGCGCGGCCGATGCCGGCGCTGCCGCCGGTGACGAGGGCCAGTTGTCCATCCAGGCGCCAGCGGTGCGGATCCATCGACATTCCCCAATCTGCGTCGGCATTAGGATAGCGCCGAGTCCACCCATCGGAGTGCCGCATGTCCAGCTCACGCGTAGATCCGTTCGTCGCCCCCAGCGGTCGTCGCGCCCGCGTCGGCGTGATCGCACTGCTGTTGCTGGGATGCGCGGCGTGCACGCCGCCGCCGGACGCGCCCACCGACAAGCCGCCTGAGCCGCAGGCCACGCAGTTGCGCGATGCGATGCAGAAGCCGCTCGAAGACGCGCGTGCGACACAGCAGACACTCGACGACGGCGCTGCCCGGCAGCGCGCCGCCATCGAGGATGCCGGCGGCTGAAACCTCGCGCGCGGACGTGGTCTGCGCCGCAGCGTGCAGCCGAGTCGATGTCCGGATGCATCGCATGCACGGAGCGACCACGTGTCCTGTCAGACGCGCGGACGCGCTGTCCGACGCCACGATGTCATTCACTCGCTTTCGCGCGGTGTGCCGCAAGCGAACGAGGACGCGATCTTTCGCGAAACGCATGAAATCAAGCTGTTTTTCGACGGTTTATCCAACGCAGAGCATCGCGTCAAGACGGCGCGCACTGATACCCATGTCAAAGGCTGCGTGATCGCGGGTGTTATCATGTGTCCCTGTTGGACCGGTTTTCCGGCGCGATTTCTGCGTTTCCGATGTCTGGTCCACTCTTGCGCTGCCCCGCCGATGACCGGCACCGCCAGCGTCTTCTGCCTGGTGTGCGCCCTGATGCCGACCCGTCGTCGGCACGGTGCTTTGCGTATTCGCATCGGCACCCGGTACGCGTCCACTCCCCCCAAAGACGAGGACTCCTGCACACGATGTCGCATCCTTTTCCCGAACAACCTCTCCCGAACTGGCGCCGCGCCGTCATCAAGGTCGGCAGCAGCCTGTTGACCGATGGCAAGGGCCGACTCGCCAAGCGCAACGCCGCAGCACTCTCCGGCCTCATCGCCCAGTTCCATGCGCAGGGCCGCGAAGTCCTGCTGGTGTCCTCCGGCGCCGTCGCTGCAGGCCGCGGCCTGATGGCCGGCACACGTACCGGCCTGGTCCAGCGTCAGGCACTGGCTGCGCTCGGTCAGGCGCCGATGCTGGCGTTGTGGCAGGGCATGGTCGAACAGCCGGTCGCGCAGGTGCTGCTGAGCCACGACGATCTGCGCAATCGCCGCCGCTATCTCAACGCGCAGAAGGCGTTGCTGGAACTGCTGCGCATCGGCGCGCTGCCGATCGTCAACGAGAACGACACCGTCGCCGTCGATGAGCTCAAGCTGGGCGACAACGACAACCTGGCCGCCGCCGTCGCGACGCTGGTGGATGCCGACATTCTGCTGATCGCGACCGATACCGGCGGGCTGTACACCGGCCACCCGACCGACGATCCCGACGCGCGTCCGCTGTCGCGCATCGAGACGATCACGCCCGAGATCATGCGCATGACGCAAGGCGGCGCTGGCACCCTGGGCACCGGCGGCATGTACACCAAGCTGGAAGCGGCGACCAAGGCCGCGGCGGCCGGCGTGCACACCGCGCTGTTCTGCGGCCGCGATCCCGCCGCGCTCTCCGCACTGGGCAATGACCGCCTGCGCGGCACCTTCATTCCGGCCCACGGCGAACGCCTGGTGGCGCGCAAGCTGTGGCTGCGGCACACGCCCCCCAGCGGCGGCGTGCTGCGCGTCGACGCCGGCGCGTTCGAAGCAATGACCAAGCGCGGCGCGTCGCTGCTGCCCGGCGGCGTGGTCGGCGTGGAAGGCGATTTCAATACGTCGGCGATGGTCGACGTGGTCTGCGTCAAGGGCCGTCGCCTGGCCCGCGGACTGGTCCAATATCACTCGGCCGACCTGCAGCGCATCGCCGGACGGCACAGCCGTGAGATCGAAGATGTGCTGGGCTTCCACAATGGCCGGTCTGTCATCCGCCGCGAAGACCTGGTGCTGTTGAGCCCGGCCGCATCGGTGCTGCAATGAACCTACAGGAGACCCCCATGACCGGATATGTCCGCCCCCTCGCCGAGCGCGCCCGCGCCGCTTCGCACGTCATTGCCAGCCTCGATTCGGCGCAGCGCGCCGCGCTGCTGGTGTCGATGGCCGATGCCGTCGCTGCAGGACGCGACACGATCCTGGCCGCCAACGCCGCCGACATGGCGCGTGCGGAACAGGCCGGCACCGTCAGCGCGATGCTAGACCGCCTGCACCTCGATGCCGACCGCGTCGACGGCATCGTGACCGCGATCCGCGAGATCGCCGCCCTGCCCGATCCGGTCGGCCAGGTGACCCGCACCCAGACCCATGCCAACGGCATGGTGGTCGAGAAGGTACGCATCCCGCTCGGTCTGATCGCGATGATCTACGAAGCACGTCCGAACGTGACCGCCGACGCCGCGGCGCTGTGCGTGCGCGCCGGCAATGCCGTGCTGCTGCGTGGCGGCTCCGAAGCGCGCGACAGCAACGCTGCGATCGCTGCGTGCCTGCATGCGGCGCTACGCGAGCACGGGCTGCCGGTCGAGGCCGTTGCGCTGATCGAGGACACCGCACGCGAGCATGTGCTGGAACTGCTGCAGCTCAGCGACCTCGTCGATCTGGCGATCCCGCGCGGCGGCGAACGGCTGATCCGCTTCGTCGCCGAGAACGCGCGCGTGCCGGTGATCAAGCACTACAAGGGCGTCTGCCACCTGTACGTCGATCGCGCCGCCGATCCGGCGCTGGCCCTGCAACTGGCGATCGACGGCAAGCTGTCGCGTCCCGGCGTGTGCAATGCGCTGGAAACGATGCTGGTGCATGCCGATGTCGCAGACGGTTGGCTGCCCGATGCACTGGCCGAACTCGGCGCGCGCGGCGCCGAGATCCGTGGCTGCGAGCGGACACGCGCGCTGTTTCCAGGCGCAAGCGCGGCGACCGAAGAGGACTACGCGGCTGAGTTCCTGTCGCCGATCCTGGCGGTGCGCGTGGTCGATTCGATCGACGCCGCCATCGCGCATATCCAGACACACGGTTCCGACCACACCGAGGTCATCGCTACCGACGACACCGCCGCCGCGGACCGCTTCGTGCGTGGCATCCGCAGCTCGGCGGTGATGGTCAACGCCTCGTCGCGCTTCAACGACGGCGGCAGTCTGGGCCTCGGCGCGGAGATCGGCATTTCGACCACGCGCCTGCATGCCTACGGCCCGATGGGGCTGGAGTCGCTGACCATCGAGCGCTACGTCATCCGCGGCGCCGGTCAGGTGCGGCATCCGGAATCGGTGCTCGCCGCCGGCTGAGTGCGGCCTGTGCACCGGCATTCCGTGGGGATGCCGGTGCGCTGCGTGAGATCAATCGTGTACCGGCGCACCCGCGTTGACCAACCGCCCATCGGGGCACGGCGTGCGACGCGCAGCCGCCAGCGTCCTGGGCAGCGCTGATCAAGTCCGCCTCTGCCCGTCATTCCCGCGGCATTCAACAGACGCACGTCTGGTCAGGCGGGAATGACGGATTTTTTCAGCATTGCGCTTACCAGTCCGTCGGCTTGTAGTCCTTGAGGAACTGGCCCCAGACGTGGGTGCCGGTATTGATGCCGTCGATGATCGGATCGACGATGCGCGCCGCGCCGTCGACGATGTCGAGCGGCGGATGGAAGCGTTCCTCGACGATCTTGCGCTCGGCGATCTCCACCGGATCCTCGTCGGTCACCCAGCCGGTGTCGACGGCATTCATGTGGATGCCGTCGCCGTGGTAATCCGCCGCCGAGGTGCGCGTCATCATGTTGAGCGCGGCCTTCGCCATGTTGGTGTGCGGATGCTTGGTGGTCTTGAAGTTGCGATAGAACTGCCCTTCGACCGCGGACACGTTGACGATGTGCTTGTCGCGCTCCGGGCTGCGCACCATCAGCGTCTTCAGGCGCGCATTGAGGATGAAGGGCGCAACGGCGTTGACCAGCTGCGTCTCCAGCAGCTCGACCGCCGGCACTTCATCCATCTGCAGACGCCATGAATTGCGCCCGCGCAGATCGACCTGCTGCAGATCCTTGTCGACGCGACCTTCCGGGAACAGATGCGCTTGGCCGACCAGTTCATCGGCGAGCAGCGGCACCTGGGACAGCTCGGCCGCGCGTGCGAGCCCGGCGCGGCCTGCACTGCTCTCGACCAGCGACTGGCTGCCGCCCGGCAGCAGATCGGCCGCGCGCAGGCCCTCGTAACCGCCGACGAGCTTGCGCACGTGTTCGGGCAGTTCGTGCAGCGCGGCAGTCTCGCCGGCCATCATGTGCGCGTAGAACGCCGGCGGACGGCGCACGGTCTGGCAGGCGTTGTTGACGATGAAGTCGAGCCGGTCGCGCGTGGCGACGAGTTCGGCGCAGAACGCTTCCACGCTCGGTGTGTGGCGCAGGTCGAGGCCGAACACTTCCAGCCGGTCGCCCCACTCGCCGAAGTCCGGCTCCTGCGCGTAGCGCTGCGCGGAGTCGCGCGGGAAACGCGTGGTGACGATCAGCGAACAGCCCGCGCGCAGCAGCTTGAGACCGGCCTGGTAGCCGATCTTGACCCGGCCGCCGGTCAGCAGCGCAACGCGCCCGGTGAGGTCGGCGGTCTCGGTGCGCTTGATGAAATTCAGCTCCGCGCAGGTCGGGCACAGCTGGTCGTAGAAGTGGTGCACCTGCGTGTACTTCTGCTTGCAGACATAGCAGTGCAGCAGTTCCGGCGATTCGGTATACGGCAGCTCTTCCGGGACGGCGTTGCGCGGATCGTGCTGACCCGGCGGCTGCGGCGGGAAATAGTTCGGCGTGGTGAACACGGGCTTGCGGCGTAGCGTGCGGATGCCGGTCTGGTCGAGCAGCGCCTCGGTACGCCGCACCTTCTCGCGGTTGGCTTCGCGCAACGCTTCCTTGGCCTGCTTGCGACGCGCGCGCGGCTCGGGGTGATGCACGAGCGCGACCGCCTGCAGCAGGCGGATACGGGCCTCGTCCGGCAGGCCGTCGAGCACGCTGCGGTCGTCACGGATCGCCTCGAGCAGTTCGAACGCGATGCGTGCGCGCTGCGGCAGGGAATCGTCGGCGTCGGAGGCCGGGAGCGGAGCGGAGGTCGAATTCAAGAGCGTGTCCGTGGGCGTGCGCGACGTGTCGGACGCGGGGCGCCGGTGTCGTGCGGGGAAAGCGTGCGGTGCATCGGCGGGTCGGCCGTCGCGGGCGTGGGGTGGTCGCGATGCCAGCGCGGGGCGCCTGGTGCGTGACCGTGCCGGGATCTGAGGGATCCACGGCCGGGGCATTTTCGCCGATTGGCGGGGGCTGTGCCATCGGGGGGATTCTGGACAACGTCCAGGTAACGCCAGCGCTCACCGGTTGCAGCGACCGAAGAGCAGAATGGACCCCAGCTTGACCAGCCATTCGACTGTTGAAAGCTGCTGGGGCGACGGAATGCCTGAAAGACCTCGAAAACCGCAGATTGCAGGGTCGCCGCCCGTCATCCCAGCGCACGCTGGGATCCAGTTTCCGATGCAGCCGGAAGCTTACGGCGTGGGTAAGAAATGACGGTGTTTCCAGAAAGCGCTGGGCAAACAGCCGTCATTCCCGCGAAGGCGGATGCGCTTTTTCAACAGCCGAATGGTTGGTCAATCCAGAGACTTTCGCTTTGGAAGGCACAACATCCTTGGATTGACCAGCCGTTCGGCTGTTGTGAGACGCATCCGCCTTCGCGGGAATGACGATTTCGGCAATTCGCGAACCGTTCGAAAGCCGCCCACCCCGTCAGAGCGCCCAAAACGATTCGCTGAAAGGCCCTAGCGCTTCACCGGCTGATACACGATGAAGATCACCAGTGCCTCGTCGCCGATCTGGTCCAACGCATGGCGGTCGCCGTTGCGGGTCAGGATCGCGTCGCCGGGGCCGACTTCGCGGACGGAGTCGTTCAGCGTCAGTCGCCCACGGCCGGACAGTACGTAATAGATCTCGTCCTTGTCGTTGACGTGGTCGCCGATCGTCGCGCCGGGGTGGAAGGCACGCTTGCGGAAGATCAGGTCGAAGCCGGTGGCGTCCGAGAAGAACGGATACGCCGTCGTCGTGCCCAGCCCCTCGTGCGGGCCGGGCTGTTCCATCGCGATGTCGCGCTCCTGCACGACGACCGACGGCGACACGGGCGCAGCGGGCGGTGCCGGCAAGGCGTTGCACTCGGCCTCAGTCACGGCCTTCACCGGTGCATCGGCATCGATGCCGCGCCAGCTGGCGGCGACGAGACAGGCGACGGCATCGGCGCCGGCCTCGCTGAAATGGGTGCCGTCGGTCTTGCCCTGCGTGAACATGAAATAGGGCTTGGCGCCTTCTTCCCCGTGCGCGCGGATCCAGTCGCTGGACGTGGCATTGAGATCGATCAGCGCGACGTGCTCGCGCGTCGACAGGGCCTGCATCGCCAGCGTGTAGCGGCCATGCGTGTCGACCAGCGAACGGAAATCGTAAAGCAGCCGCGCGACCGGGGTGACCAGGATCGGCGTCGCGCCCTTCTCGCGCGCGACCTCGATGTAGCGTTGGAGAAAACGCGGGTAATCGGTTGCGGGATCGGTGTAGCGCGTGGCGTCCTCGCGCTTGGCATCGTTGTGGCCGAACTGGATCAGCAGGACGTCGCCTGCGCCGATCTCGCTGGCGATCGCGTCGAGCCGGCCTTCATCGATGAAGCTGCGCGTGCTGCGCCCGCCCACGGCGTGGTTGCGGACCTCCCAGCCTTCGACGGTCCAGTCCGGAAATTTCTGGCCCCAGCCGGCCTGTGGCGCGCGCTCGGCGCCGTAGGTCGCCGCGGTGGAATCACCGGCGATGAAGATGCGGTGCGTGGCGGGCGGTGCGGCGACCGCGGTGCTTGCGGCACCCAGCAGCAGCAGCGACAACAGACGTTTCATCGTGAGGGCGCTCCGCTCAGAATGCGGGTGGAACTACAGGCCGCCGCACCGGGCGGCGGCCTGCGTCGTGCAACGGTGTCGCGCGGGGCTTACTGGCCCAGCACACCCTTGACGTAGGCGACGATGGCGTCGTCCTGGGCGTTGTCGAAGAACGCCTTCTGGAAGCGGTCACCGCCGACGGCCTGCTTCACCAGTTCCTGGTCGATCGCCTTCAGGCCTTCGACGAAGTCCTTCGACGCGCCCTTCTTGACGTCCGCCAGGATGCCGGCGTTGGTCATCTGCGATTCCTTGCGCTCGGCCGGGTAACCCTGGCCGCGCTCGCCGGCGAACGCCTTCTCGAAGATGTAGCGGATGTTGATTTCCGCGCCCCAGCCGTAGCCCTTGGCGAACGGCAGGGCCAGCGCGTTGCCGTTGTTGACCTGCGCGAACAGGAACGCGTCGGTCGGCTCGATGCAGTAGCCGCAGTACACGCCCGGCCATGCATTGAGCGACATCAGCGCGCCCTGGCCCGTGCCACAACCGGCGACGACGAAATCGACCGCCTTCGAATTGAGCAGCAGCGAAGCGCAGATGCCGAGGTGGATGTAGGTCAGGCGGTGATCGTTGTCACCGTCCATGCCGACGTTGTAGACCGTGTAGCCCTTGTCGGCGGCGACGGTGTTGAGCTGCTCCAGCACGACCGGGTTCTTGGCGGCCTGGCTGAATTCCTGCATCAGTGCGATTTTCATTGCGTGTCTCTCTTGCGTGTTCGAAAGGGAAAGAAACGACAGGCCCGCCGACGTGGCAGACCGGTCGGAAAACGTGCGTGGATCAGCGCGCGAGCCAGCCGCCGTCGACCGGGATCACCGCGCCGTTGACGTAATCGGACGCGCGGCTGGCGAGGAACACTGCCGTGCCGCCGAGATCCGAGGGCTCGCCCCAGCGCGAAGCCGGGATGCGATCGAGGATCGACTTGTTGCGGGCTTCATCGGCGCGCAGCTGCGCGGTGTTGTCGGTCGCCATGTAGCCCGGCGCGATGGCGTTGATGTTGACGCCTTTGCCGGCCCACTCGTTGGCGAGCAGGCGGGTGATGCCGGCGATGCCCGACTTGCTGGCCGTGTACGACGGCACGCGGATGCCGCCCTGGAACGACAGCATCGACGCGATGTTGATGATCTTGCCGCTGCCCTGCGCGATGAAATGACGGCCGACGGCCTGCGACAGGAAGAACGCGGACTTGATGTTGACGTTCATGACGTCGTCCCAGTCCTGCTCGCTGAAATCGACGGCATCGGCGCGGCGGATCAGGCCGGCGTTGTTGACCAGGATGTCGACGCCGCCGAGGCCGTCCAGCGTTTCCTTGAGCAGACGCGCGACCGGCTCGATGCTGGTCAGGTTGGCTTCGATCGACACGAACCTGCGGCCCAGCGCCTTGACCTTGGCTTCGGTCTCGGTCGGCGGGCTGATGCCTGCCGCGGCGATGTCGGCGCCGGCTTCCGCCAGTGCCACTGCGATGCCCTGTCCCAGGCCGGTATTGGCGCCGGTGACCAGCGCGACCTTGCCTTCGAGACTGAACGGATTCGTCATTGCGTTGCTCCCTGTTGCGATACGGGTGGTGGCCACGTGCGGCCGGTTACTTGAGCTGGCAGATGTCCAGCACGTGCATGTCGGTGTAGTCGAGGTTCTCGCCGCCCATCGCCCAGATGAAGCAGTAGTTCGACGTGCCCGCGCCCATGTGGATCGACCACGGCGGCGAGGCGACGGCCTCGTTGTTCTGCACCACGATGTGGCGCTGCGCGTGCGGCTCGCCCATGAAGTGGTAGACGCGGTCGGCGTCGCCGAGATCGAAGTAGAAATAGACCTCGCTGCGACGGTCGTGCAGATGCGGCGGCATCGTGTTCCAGACGCTGCCCGGCTTGAGGATCGTCAGGCCCAGCAGCAGCTGCGAGGACTGGCAGGTGGCCGGCACGATGTACTGGTAGATGGTGCGCTCGTTGCTGGTTTCCAGCGCGCCGCGTTCGAGCGGCACCGCGTCGGAGATCGAGATCTTCTTCGTCTCGAAACGCGCATGCGCGGGCGTCGAAGCGAGATAGAACTTCGCCGGCGCGGACGCGTCGTCGGATGCGAATACGACCTCGGCGCTGCCCATCGGCACGTAGAGGCCGTCCTTCGGCGCGAGTGCATACGCGGTGCCGTCGACGGTGACCGTGCCGGCGCCTGCACCGACATTGACGATGCCGAGCTCGCGACGCTCCAGGAACGGACGTCCGGCGGCAGAGGCAGGCTCGGTCTGCGCGGGCAGCGAAAGCGGCCCTGCGACTGGCGAGGCGCCACCGATGACGAAGCGTTCGTAGTGCGTGTAGCTCAGACGGATCGCGTCGTCGACGAACAGACCGTCGAGCAAGTACAGATCGCGCAGCGCGTCGTTGTCGATGCCCTGCATCACACCGGGATGGGTCGCGTGATAGGTCTTCTGGTACATGACGGGCTCCAGACGGGACAGGGCACGGTCACCACGGCACGTCGCCGGGCTCTTGCGCGGACGGCCATTCTATGATGTCCGGTAACCGGTGTCATTCCGCGGCGCGGCATGGGCGCATGAGTTGGATAGATGACTGCGCGGCCAGACTCCAGACCCCTTCAGATTGCCGCGCAGTAGCGTTGCTTGGCGCGCGCTACTTCTCACCTGTCATTCCGGCGAAGTCCGGAATCCAGTGGCTTTGAGCATCTGAACGATTACGAATTCTTGTTGGTGCGCATTAGGGTCGGCCGAAAACGGCATTGTGTGGATTGGCGCCGTCCGCGCCCTCGATCAAAGTCACTGGATTCCCGCCTCCGCGGGAATGACGGACGTTGGATTGCTCGCCAACTGAGACGGCACGCCGCAGCTCTGCACTGAGAATCCAGCAAAAGCCCCTCACCCCACCACCTGCTTCGCAGGCGGTCCTCCCCTCTCCCGCAAGGGCGAGGGGCACTGGCGTCAGCCGCCGTCGTCGGCAGACAGCGTCTTATTTTGGTGGCTGGCAGGAATCCCGCAGGATCAGATGCGGGCGCACGCTGGCCAGCGGCCTGGGGCCGTCTTCAGGCTGGATCAACATCGCCGCGGCGATGCGGCCGGTGTCGCGGGTGTCGCGGCGGACCGACGTCAGTGGCGGCCACAGGCGCGTCGCCAAGGGGCTGTCGTCGTAGCCGACCACCGATAGATCGCGCGGCACGTTGATGCCGTCTCGCATTGCGACGCGATAGACGCCGGCGGCCATTTCGTCATTGCCGCAGAAGATCGCGGTCGGACGCTTCTTCGCCGACAGCAGCTTTTCCGCGGCGGCGACGCCGGATTCGAAGGTGTAACCGGCTTCGACGACGCGCGACTTGGGCAGATCGATGCCGCGCTTCTGCAGCGCCGACAGGAAGCCGCCGGTGCGTTCGATCGATGAGCGGTAATCGCGTGGACCGGTGATCAGGGCGATGTCGCGGTGACCGAGCGACTGCAGGTAATCAGCCACTTCCGCCGCGCCGTCATGGTCGTGCGTGACCACCATGCGCTCGGGCTTGTCCATCGATACGGCGGCGATGCGCACGTAGCGCACACCGATCGAATCGAGCATCGCGGCCAGCGCAGGATCTTCCGACACGCGCGGTACCAGCATCACGCCGTGCAGCTTCTGCTGCTGCACGAAGCGGCGCACGCCGTCGACGTAATCGGGGCTGCGGCTGTCGCAGGGATGCACCACCAGCTCGTAGCCCGATCCGCGCAGCGAATCCAGCGCGCCGTACTGCATGTTGACGATGAACTGCGCGGTCGGATTGTCGTAGACCATGCCGATCAGGAACGAACGGCGGAATGCGAGTCCGCGCGCCAATGGGTCGGGCGAATAGCCGACCTCGCGCATCAGGGTTTCGACCTTCTCGCGCGTGTCCTGACGGACCAGCGGCGAGTGGTTGATGATCCGCGACACGGTCTTCTTCGAGACGCCGGCGAGCCGGGCGATGTCGTTGATCGTCGCTGGGCGCGATGGATCCCGCACGGCCGCCGCCTTCGTGGTCTTCTTCGCTGCGGGCATCGGTCGTTCCGTCCGTCGGGTTGTCGCGCGGTTTCCATTCTAGCGGTACATCCCGGAGCGTCGTGTCGTCGACGCCCCGGCCACGCAGTCGAACCGCTCAGTCGAGCGCGCGATACTGGAAGTTCCGGAAATGCACCTTGCCGTCGCCGGCTGCGTAGATCGCCGGCTTTACCGCGAGGAAGCGGCCTGCCACGTTGTGGTGGTAGCCCGAGATCTCCATCTGCACCGGGTATTTGGTCCAGGTCTCGCCATCGGTGCTCGTATGGATTGTGACGATGTGCTGGGCGTTCCTGACCCGCATCCACAGCTTGCCGCCGGTGGCGCTGGGGGCGATCTGGCTCGGCCGTTCTTCGCCGTAGCGATGCATGATGAAGCGCTCGCCGTTGCTGCCCACGCCGACGTAGAGCTTGTCGCTGTAGAACAGCAGCGCCCCACCCTGCGCACACGGCTCGATCTCCATTTCCACTTGGAATTCGTAGGACTTGTCACCGGCGATCACCGTCAGCGGCGAACTGTCGCGCGGCTGCGTGCCCTTGCCCTGCAGTGTCAATGCGCCGTCGCCGAAGCCCAGACGCGTGTATTCGGTCTGCGTGGGGTTGTAGAACGACCACTGCGCGCCCAGCGTCCCGCCGCTGAAATCGTCCGACAGCGCCATGCCGTGCTGGCCGACCGATTCGCCTGCAGGCTTGGCCAGCGGCTGGCCGAGATCGCCGCCCTTGGCGACGAACCAGCCGTCGTCGGTCCATTCGATCGGTTCCAGCAGCGCCTGCCGGCCGAGCGTCCAGTACCCGTTCTCGTAGCCGTGATAGATCATCCACCAGCGGTCGTCGATGCCTTCGACGATCGTCGCGTGGCCGCGCGACCACCACGGCTCACTGCGATCCACGGTGCGCACGATCGGATTGTGCGGCGAGTTCTCCCACGGGCCGTGGATCGAACGCGAGCGCGCGGTGATCACCATGTGGCCGGTCGGCGGGCCGGCCGTGCCACCGACAGCGGTGGTCATGTAGTACCAGCCGTCGCGGAAATTGATCTTCGGGCCTTCCTGCGCGTAGGCCTCGACGTCCCATTCTTCGGGGTACTGCCAGCCGTCGTAGACGTGCTTCGGCTCGCCGAGCACGCGCAGGCCATCGTCCGACAGCTGCACGTAGGCGCCGCCGCTGAGGAACAGATAACGCTTGCCGTCTTCGCCGACCGCATGACCGGGATCGATATAGCGGCCGAGCCCCAGGTCGACCGGCTCGCTCCATGGGCCCTTGATGTCGTCGGCCCAGACCACGTAGTTGCTGCGCTCGCTGCCTTCGGTGCCGCCGGTGCGCGCGGGGAAATAGATGTAGTAGCGCTCGCCGTGCTTGATGATGTCCGGCGCCCAGATGGAACCGACGTTCTTGGTGATCGCGTGGCCCAGCGGCTGCCAGTTCACCAGATCGCGCGAATGCCACAGCGGCAGGCCTGGATAGGCGTCGAACGACGACAGGGTGAGGTAGTAATCGTCGCCATCCTTGAGCACCGACGGATCCGGGCGATCGCCCGCGAACACCGGATTGAGGAAGGTGCCGTCGCCGAGATCGGCCTGGCGCTGGTGCTCGATGCCGCGCGCCCAGGGCGACGTCTCCATTGCGTCACTGGCAGGCGGTGCAGCGATTGCACTGGCTGCGAGCGACAGGCCCGCCATGCAGCAGGCAACGAGAACGCGGGCACGCAAGATCGATTGCGACATCAGCAACTCCAAAGAGGAACGGCCGGTGCATCCTCAAATGACACCGATAGTCAAACGACCCTAGCAGACGCTTCCGGATCCATCATTTTGCGTCGCAGCAAGGCTTTCATCGACCACGGCGCTACAGTCCCACGATCCGAGCCGCCGTGGTCCGCCGCACGATGACACCGATGGCCAGTCAATCCGGCGCGATGGCACCGATGCCACACCCGTCCGATGTCGACAGCGCGACCTGCGTCGGCTTGCTGCGTGCGCACGGTCCGGCCCAGGACTTCAAGCGCGGCATCGAGGCCAGTCACGCGACGCGGTCGGGGCGCAGGTTCGCGCACCATCTGCAGGTGAGCAGCAACGCCGGCATGCCCGGCAGCCTCGATGCCCACCGCGGGAATCCGCAGAACGGCTTTGGCACCGACCAGTTCCGCCGCGATGTCTACGACACCGTCGCGGCGATGCGGGTGGCGCTGCGTCAGCGCGGACCGAACTTCGACGCCAGGGTGTACCGCGAATCGAGTGACGCCGGAGGCCTGTTCGCCTCGCATATCGGCGACGTGGGGGCGCCCGCGCGTGGCCTCGAAGTCGCCTGCGAGGCATCGCCGCCGGAAGACTGCTGTCGGGAACGCGACGCCGGTTTCGACGACGGGGACGGCCTGGCGTTCGCCAACGGCGAACATGGTCTGCAGGACCCGCATGCGATTGCGCTACGCTCCGGCGAGCCGCGCCAGCGCAGTGATCGCCAGGAACTCGCCGAGAACCTGGTCAACCAGTACCTGCGTCGCTGGGCGCATCACGACACGCCCTCGGGAGGGGATGCACATGACGGCAATACAGAGCGGTGAGAACACGCGACTGATCATCCTGATCAGCTGCGTCGCCACCATCGGTGGCTTCCTGTTCGGCTTCGACAGCGGCGTTATCAACGGCACCGTCGACGGGCTGCAACGCGCGTTCAATTCCGACTCGGTCGGCACCGGCTTCAATGTCGCGTCGATGCTGCTGGGCTGCGCGGTCGGCGCGTTCTTCGCCGGCCGCCTGGCCGACGTGTTCGGTCGACGCACACTGCTGATCGTGGCCGCCGTGCTGTTCCTGGTCTCAGCCTGGGGCTCAGGCATCGCGACCGGATCGCTGGAGTTCGTGATCTACCGGGTTATCGGCGGTCTGGCCGTCGGCGCGGCCAGCGTAATGTCGCCGGCGTACATCGCCGAAGTCTCTTCGGCACGCTATCGCGGAAGACTGGCGACGGTGCAGCAGATCGCGATCATCGGCGGCCTGTTCGCCGCATTCCTCAGCAACTATCTGCTGGCGCGCGTGGCGGGCGGCTCGACGGTCGAGTTCTGGGGCGGCTATCAGGCCTGGCGCTGGATGTTCTGGATCGAGGTTGCGCCGGCAGCGCTGTTCCTGATCGCGCTGTTCGCGATTCCGGAAAGCCCGCGGTTCCTGGTCGCGCGCGGCAGGCTCGAGCAGGCCGAACGCGTGCTGGTGCGCCTGTACGGTGATGCCGAAGGACGCCGCAAGCTCGGTGAGATCCGCGACTCGCTGGCGGCGGATCTGCACCGGCCCAAGTTCTCCGACCTGATCTCGAAGGTCACCGGACGCGTGCGTCCGATCGTCTGGATCGGCATCGGCCTGGCGGTGTTCCAGCAACTGGTCGGCATCAACGTCGTGTTCTATTACGGCGCCGTGCTGTGGCAGGCGGTCGGCTTCTCGGAAAGCGATGCACTGCTGATCAACGTGCTGTCGGGTGCGCTGAGCATCGGCGCCTGCATCGTGTCGCTGCTGCTGGTCGACCGCATCGGCCGCAAGCCGCTGCTGTGGATCGGCTCGGTCGGCATGGCGGTCACGCTGGCAGCGGTGACCGGTGCGTTCTGGACCGGCACGCTGGGCGATGACGGTCGCCTGCTGCTCTCCGATTCGATGGGCCTGCTGGCGCTCGTCGCGGCCAATCTCTACGTGATCTTCTTCAACGCCTCTTGGGGTCCGGTGATGTGGGTGATGCTGGGCGAAATGTTCCCCAACCAGATCCGCGGCTCCGGTCTTGCGGTGGCGGGTCTGTTCCAGTGGGGCGCGAACTTCCTGATCACCTGGACCTTCCCGATGCTCTTGGCCGGTATTGGCCTGGCCGGCGCCTATGGTCTGTACGCGATTGCCGCGGCGCTGTCGGTAGTGTTCGTGCTGCGCTACGTCAACGAAACCCGCGGCCGCGAACTCGAGCAGATGGAAGGCTGATGCGGCTGGGGTTGGCCGCGAACCGGCTGCATCACGCACGTCCCGACGCTGCCCTGTTCCGCTGGCTGCACGCCAGCGGCGCCGGCATCCGCGCACTTGATATCGGCCTGCATGCCGTGGGCCGCACCTTCGATGCAATCGTCGAGCGCGACGCGCTTGCAGGCCACGCCGGCCTGCGGCGCTATCCCTACGGCCGCGAAGGCGGCCTGATGACCCTGGTCGCCGAGATCGTCGGCCTCGGCCCCGAGCGCACGCTCGATGGCGTGGTGTATCTGATCGACCCCGTCGACCCCTCGTCGATCTTTCCCGAAGCGGTGGCCCTGAAGCGACAGTGTGTGATCCAGGGCAAGCCATTCCTGTCGACCGTCGCCTCGGCGCGTGACTTCATCGAAAGCGAGCGCCTGCACGCAGGACTCGCCGCCGATCCGGGCGCCGATGATCTGCATGCGTTCGAAGGCCAGACAGTCGCGCTGATCGCGCACGACGCGATGAAGCCGCGGATGCTGGAGTTCGTCGAACGCCACTTCGATCTGCTGTCGCGTTTCGGTGGGCGTGTCGCCACCGGCACTACCGGCCAGCTGCTCAACGACCTCGCCTGGCGACGTGGCTTTCCACTCGACCTGGCCTGGACGCAACGCTTCCAGAGCGGCCCGCTCGGTGGCGACGCCCAGATCGCCGACCTCGTGCTGTCCGGCCGTTGCCAACGCGCAGTGTTCTTCGAGGACCCGCATGTCGCACGTCAGCACGAGGCGGATATCCAGTTGCTGGAGCGGGCGGTGACGACAGTGACCGACACCGTGGCGTGTCTGACATCGCCGGCCGTGGCGGATCGATGGGCGGTGGCGGCGCGGATGCGGGTGGGGATGGAGATGGGTTAAGGGTTTGCTTCTTTGGCCTCGGTGCTTTGGCTTCGTTGCTTGCCTTCGTTGCTTGCCTTCGTTGCTTGCCTTCGTTGCTTGCCTTCGTTGCTTGGCTTCGTTGCTTTGGTTTCTTTGCCTTGCTTTTGTTTCGTTGCTTTGGCTTCGCTTTTAGCCTCACCGCCGTCATTCCCGCGAAAGCGGGAATCCATTTTGATCTTGCCCTGCTTCGCCTTTGGCTTTGGCTTTGGCTTTGGCCTCTGATCTCAATCGAGCCGTAAAGCGAGCCGAGCATCGCAGGGCGACGGGGTCGAAGAGCAGCCCATGTCTGAGCGCAGCGAGTTTGGGCTGCGTGCCCCGTCGTCCGAGAAGCGCAGGGGAC
>NZ_CEEDOV010000014.1:0-28103 GCF_979256585.1 Luteimonas sp. AC640a
AAAGCCAAAGCCAAAGCCAAAGCCAAAGCCAAAGCCAAAGCCAAAGCCAAGGGCCAGAGCCAGATCAAGATGGATGACCGGACATGCGTCCGTTGAAAGCCCCGCCTTCGCGGGAATGACGGCGTGGAAGCGGAAGCTGCGAGCCTCGCTGCCCGCTGCCCGCTGCCCGCTGCCCGCTGCCCGCTGCGCAGTGAAAGCTGTTGTTAGAAGAGGGCGGGGCATGCCGAAGCAAACCGCCGCCCTCGCGGCTGAACACACAGCGCATCCCAGCGGCGTCTCCGATGCATGCGATACGATGACGCCCTTCGTGGCGCGCCCACGCGACAGACACCTGGAATACGGCGGAAATGACGACTCGGACGGTAGGGGCCGGCCACGGCTGGAAGTGGATCGTGCAGGGCGTCAACGTGGGTCGGGCCAATCCGCGCGCGGTGTACGGGGCGACGGCGATCGTGGCGCTGCTCGCGCTGGTGCCGAATGTGCTGCAGGCGATCGCGCAGATCGCGTTCGATCTCGATGCCAATACCCAGGTCATGCTGATTGGCGCGACGTCGCTGGTGTCGATCATCGCCTATCCGCTGCTGATCGCCGGCGTGCTGCACGTCATCGACGCGGCCGAGCACGGACGCCCCGCGCAGCCGACCGATCTGTTCGCGGTGTTCACCGGTGGCAACGCCGGGCGCCTGATCGGGTTCGGCGTGCTGATGGGCGCTCTTTATATCGCCACGTTCTACGCGCTGGTCAGTGCGTTCGGTGACGGCGTCGTGGACTGGTACATGCAGGTGCTGACGATCAGCCAGGAAATGAGTGCGCAGACCGGGCCGGCCACGCCGCCGGATCTGCCGCTACCGCCGGCGGGCATCGGTCCGCTGATGGCGCTGGCGATCTTTTTCGGCGTCTACTACGCAACCGTGTATGCGATCGGTCTGGGTCAGGTCGCGCTCGGCGACCGGCCGGTGCTGCAGGCGTTCACCGACGGTCTCGGTGGTGCGCTGCGCAATGTGCTGCCGGTGGTCGTGGCCGCCGCGATCGCGATGGCCGGTGGCTTCGCGCTGATGCTCGCGTTCGCGATGGTCGTGACCATCATCAGCGTTGTCGCCAGCCTCGTGCATCCGGGCCTCGCCGCGCTGCTGGTGCTGCCCCTGTATCTGATCCTGCTGCTGATCCTCTACATCGTGATGTTCGGGGCGATGTATGCGATGTGGCGCGATGTCTGCGGTCCGCAGGACGACGCGTCGACTGCTGGGCCGACGCCGGACATCGGCGGCAGCGACAACAGCCGCATCGAACTCTGACGCCCTCCGCTCCGCGCGCTCGGGCGCCGGCTCTGAGTCGGCGCTCGTATGTGGACGGTCGTTGAGTTTCCGGCTCGCGGGCCGGTCACGCGCGGGCGCAACGCAGCGTGGGCCCGGATCGCTGAAACGCCCTAGAGCCCGAGCGTCGCGTCCAGCGCGGCGGCGACGCTCTGGTCGATCTGGCGCATCATCAGCGCCAGTAGCAGAAAGAACATCGGCGGCTGCAGTACCAGCCACAGGCGTGCGAGCATCGGCATCGGGGCATCCGTGAGTCGCACCACGTGGGTGCCTGCGATGCGGTCGTGCAGGGCCTGGTAGCGCGGCGCGCGTGCGGCCATCAGATGACCGATGTTGAGGCTTATCCACGACAGCAGGCCGGCCGCCGTGCGCAGGCCGGCGCGCACGTAGCCGGGCGGCAGTCCGTCATCGTCGACCACCTGCAGACCGAGCAGGCGCTTGCCCGGCGTGGCCTGCCAGCGCGAGCCCTCGAAGGCGGTGAACCACACGAGCGCGAGCAGTGCGAACACCGCCATCGTCGGCAGGGTCAGTGAGGTGATCGCGAGCGTCAGGGCGGTGATGGCGACCTGCAGTGCGGGATCCGCCATCCAGGCCTGCAGCAGCGCGGCCGGCGACGCGGCGAGGTCGAGTGTCTGCTGCATCAGCGCGGCCATCGCCTGCGCGAGTGCATCCATCGCGCGTCCGCAGGTCTCGAGCGCTTCGCGCAGATGCCGGTACATCAGCGCAATGACCAGCACGCCAATCGCCGCCGCATCCAGCGACCACGCCGTGTAGCGGCGCAGCAACGGCGTGTGCGCGGCGACCGGCGGGCTCATGCCTCGTCGCGCACCGCGCCGGGTCTGGGAGCGAGCAGGCGCGCAGCGATGATGCCGGCCTCGTAGAGCAGACACATCGGAACCGCAAGCATCAGCTGCGAGACGACATCGGGTGGCGTGATGATCGCCGCCAGCACGAACACGCCGACGACTGCATAACCGCGCGATTCGCGTAGCTGGTCGGTGGTCACCCAGCCCAGCAGCACCAGGATCACCAAAGCGACCGGCAGCTCGAAGCTCAGACCGAACGCGAGGAAGATCACCAGTACGAAATTCAGATAGGCATTGATGTCGGTCATCATCGACACGCCATCGGGCGTCACCAGCGTCAAAAACTTGAACACCGACGGCAGCACAAGGAAGAACGCGAACGCGCAGCCGATGTAGAACAGCGCGACCGCCGAGGCCAGCAACGGCATCGCGAGCCGCTTCTCGCGCTTGTACAAGCCCGGCGCGACGAAGGCCCATGCCTGATAGAGCAACCACGGCATGGTCACGACCAGCGCGGTGAAGAATGCGAGCTTCAGCGGCGCGAAGAACGGCGAGGCGACTTCGATCGCGATCAGGTGCGCGCCTTCGGGCAGCTTGTCGAGCAGCGGTTGCGCGAGCAGGCCGTAGAGCTTGTTCGCGAACGGCAGCAGGCACAGCAGCACGATGCCGGTGCCGGCCAGGCCGCGCATCAGGCGCATGCGCAGTTCGATCAGATGGTCGATCAGGTTGCCTTCGCCCCCGTCTTCGTCAGCGTGCAGCGCCACGATCGGTCTCCTCGTCTGCAACGGTCACGGGAACCGGCGGGCGGGTGGGATCGCCGGCGATCGCTTCGGGCGGCAGCGGCGGTACCACGGGCGGCGGCGCTTCGGGCATTGGCGCCTCGGGTAACGCGTCGAGGCTACGATGCGTCGCCGGTGGTTCGCTGGACATGCGCCGCGCCTGCGCGACCAGATCGCCGGCCTCCTGGCGCACTTCGTCGAGACTGCTGCGGGTGTGCTGTTCGGCGTCGCGCAACTGGGTGCCGACATCGGCGATCGATTGCTGTGCATCGCGCACGCTGCGCTTGAGATCCTCTGCCGCCAGTTCGCGCTCGAGTTCGGACTTCACCGAATACCACTGCGCCCGCGCGCGGCGAATCCAGAGGCCGGCAAAGCGCGCGGCCTTGGGCAGCTTCTCGGGGCCGAGCACGATCAACGCGATCAACGCGATGATCATCAACTCGGCCGTGCCGATCCCGAACATCGACCGCGTCTCGCGTCAGCGCGGGGTGGTGTCGTCGTGGCGCGTCCTGTCGGCCTCGCGGGCCGAGGCGTCCTGCGAACGGTCGTCGAGACGCTCGGGCGTCTCGTCGTCGTGCATGCCTTTCTTGAAGCCCTTTACCGCTTCGCCAAGGTCACGGCCGGCGCCGCGCAGCTTCTTGGTGCCGAAGACCAGCAAGACGACAACGAGGACGATGGCCCAATGCCAGATGCTGAAACTGCCCATGGCGGGATTCCGGGAGCTGCGGGTGGTCTGGCAGGATAACGCACCGCACTCGCACGGAGCGTGCGGGTGCGCGCTGCACTTCAGTATTCGGGTAGCGGTTCGACGGTCGCCGGTTGGTCTTCGACGTTCTGGAAGCCTTGCGTCGACGGCTGGCCCTGCTGTGGCTGTACCGGCGCCGTGGTCGCTTCCGGCACGTTCTGGATCGCAGGCGTGTACGCGGGCTGCTGCGCGCTGCGCGCGACCGGCACCGCGGCGCCGCCACGCGAGACGCGCGCGGTCGCACTGGCTTCTTCCAGACGGTCGCGGAAATCCACGACCGCAGTCGACGGCGCCTGGCCCGGGCGGTTCTCGAGGATCGCGCGCGGCGTGGTATTGCGGCCGTAGACGGCGATGTTCGCGTCGTCGTCGATCTGCAGCACCGCGCCATCGAGCGCGACACCGGCGAACAGACCACGTGCGCGCGACCACGACCAGATCTCGGCCTTGAGCTGGCCATCGGTCAGTGCGGCAGCGTTGCGGCCCACCGGTCCGGCAGCCACGCCGGCATCGGCGCCGAGGGTGAACTTGCCGTTGACGATCGATTCCAGACTGCGTTCGTTGCGGAACACCAGTACGACGTCCGAAGACTGCACGCCGGCCTGGAAGCCGATGCTGCCGCCGGTGATCTTGACGAAGGACGGGCTCGACCATGTGCCTTCCGGCGTCTTGACCGACATCAGGCCGTGGCCGCGACGGCCACCGATGATCAGGCCTGCCTTGATGGTGTCGGGAATGACGACGATCGCCCGCGCCTCGTCGAGCAGCTTGTCGGGGATGCCCGACTCGGGAATCGCCTGGATCTCGTTGAGCACGCGCACCGCGTTCTGCGCCCGGGCGTCTTCGGTCGGGCCGGCGACGGCGGGACCTGCGACGAACGCGGTGGCGAGGGCGGCAACCAGCACGGTGTGGCGGAACGGACGGGTCATGGTGGCTCCGGGGCAAGGGCGCGAATCGGACGGGCGCTGGGAACGCGCACGCAGAACGGATTCAGGCTAGTGACGGCGCAATGAATCGCACATGAGTTCTGCCCGTACACACGGCGCTGCCATTGCGCTGGCGCGCCTGCCATTCTATGGGGATGTCCGAATCCCGCTCTCTGCGCCCAGCGCGCGATGCCGTCGTGCTCGTCAATCTCGGCACGCCCGATGCGCCCACCCCGAAAGCGGTGCGCCGCTATCTCGCCGAGTTCCTGCACGACCATCGCGTGGTCGCGCTGACCCGCTGGCTGTGGTGCCCGATCCTGCACTTCGTCATCCTGCCGTTCCGCTCGCCACGCGTGGCGAAACTCTATGCCGGCGTGTGGATGGAGGACGGCTCGCCGCTCGCTGTCCACACTGCGCGTCTCACGAAAGCCGTGCAGACGGAAATGCCCGATGCCGAGGTGGTTTACGCCATGCGCTACGGTAATCCGTCGCTGCGCAGCGAGCTGACCCGCCTTCGCGATGCCGGCCACGCGCGGGTGCAGGTGCTGCCGCTGTATCCGCAGTACTCGACGACGACGACGGCTTCGGTCCGCGATATCGTCGACGCGGTCTTCGGCGCCGACGGCGTCGCGCGCATGCGCGACGCGTACCACCTGGATCCGGATTGGGTCGACGCCGTGGCCGATTCGATTCGCGCGCACTGGGACACGCACGGCCGCGGCGAGCGCCTGCTGTTCTCCTTCCACGGCATTCCGCAGCGGCTGGCCGATGCCGGCGATCCGTATCCCGCGCAGTGCCGCGCGAGTGTCGATGCGATCGTGCAGGCGTTGGGTCTGGCGCCGGATGAGGCGATGCTGACCTTCCAGTCGCGCTTTGGCCGCGAGCCGTGGCTGCAGCCCTACACCGACGAAACGCTGAAGGCGCTGGGCGGCGACGGCATCCGCGTGATCGATGTCGTGTGCCCGGGATTCGCGGTCGACTGTCTGGAAACGCTGGAGGAGATCGCACTGCAGAACGCGGAGATCTTCCACGCGCACGGCGGCCGGGACCTGCGCTACATCCCCTGTCTCAACAACGCGCCGTCGCATGCGCGCGCGCTGGCCGCGCTGACGCGTCGCGATCTGGACGCCCGCGCATGAGCGATGTCGCACCGGCGCAGCCGTTCGAAGTCGAGATCGGCATCGGCACCGTGCGCGGCCTGCGGTTCGGCACCGTCGGTGCGCGCCGCGTGCTCGCGCTGCATGGCTGGCTCGACAACGCCGCGAGCTTCGTACCCCTGGCCGCGTATTTTGAAGGGCTGGATCTCGTGGCGCCCGATCTGCCCGGCCACGGCCGCAGCGCGCACATGCCGGTCGGCACCGATTACACCTTCGTCGGCGCCGTGCATCAGGTGCTCGATATCGCCGATGCGCTGGGCTGGGATCGCTTCGCGCTGCTCGGGCATTCAATGGGCGCGGGCATCGCCAGCCTCGTTGCCGCGGCGGTACCGGAACGCATCGAACGTCTGGTCGCGATCGAAGCGCTGGGCGCGCTGCCGGAAACCGAAGCGGAGACCGTGCCCCGCCTGCGCGAAGCGGTGATCTCTTCGCGCAGCCTGGGCACGCGTCCGCTGCGCGTGTTTCCCGATCTGGATGCGCCGATCCGCGCGCGCATGCGGGTCAATGCGCTCAGCGAACCGGTCGCGCGCCTGCTGGTCGAGCGCGGCGTGCAGCCGGTCGAAGGCGGCCATGTCTGGTGCAGCGATCCGCGGCTGACGATTCCCACCGCCGTGCGCATGACGCCCGGCCAGGTCGACGCTCTGATCGCCGGCATCGAATGCCCCACGCGCGTGATCTACGCCGACCCACCGCAGGTCTATCTGCCCGAACCCGATCGCTCCCGCCGCGCGCGCCTGTTGCCCGACGGCGATCGCACCGTCATCGCGGGCGGCCATCATCTGCACATGGAACAGCCTGCGGAAGTCGCCGCCGCGATCGGGGATTTTCTGCGGCGTTGAGCGATGCCGTCCTGCGGATCGCGATGACGCGCTCCGCTGCCGGTCATCTCAATGCCGCGCCGCCCCGTCCTGCAACTGCAGGCTGACGATCACCCCTGCATCCTCCGATGGCTGCGCCGGCTGGTTCCGGTCGAACGCGAACAGCGCACTGCGGCCGTCCTTCTCGAACGCGAGCACCGCGCTGTCGCCGCCGTGATGCGTGGCGAGGCGGCGCTGCCAGCCATCGCGCTCCATCGCGTGGCGGGTGTCCTGCGAAAGCGTGACGACTTCGCCTTCGGCCAACAGACTGATGATCTGCGTGCCCGGCATGTCGGTCAGGGTGTCGATCGCGTAGCGCGCGGGTAGATGCACGTCGCGCGGAAAGTCCGCAGGCAGCGCCAGTGCGGTCGTCCGGGGCGCCCTGGGCGTCGCTGCGACGCGGTCGCCGCGGGCATCGAATCGGATCGTCGTGCCCAGCGCTTCGGCCGGCGGGCGGCAACCGGGCAGCAGAGCGACGAGCAGCAGGGCCAAACACAGGCGGACCATCGGGGTCTCCGGCGGCACTGGCCGCTCATCCCGGTCAACGCGGACGCGGCGCCGAAGCGGCCATCGTGCGGCTCAGGTCAGCAATGCGTGCAGGTCGGCCTTGAGGCGGCGCCCGCTGTCGCGGAAATAGTCGCGTGCATCCCGCCAGGCGGGGCAGCGCGCCTCCACCTCGCCCCAGAACCGCGGCGAATGGTCGCCGTGGATCAGATGACAGAGCTCGTGCACCAGCACGTACTCGAATGCCGAGGGCGCCCCGAGCACCAGCGACAGGTCCAGATTGAGCGTGCCGTCCGGCGCCAGTGAGCCCCACTGCGAGGACATCACTTTCAGACAGATGCGCCGCGGTGTGCGCGGCAGGCCCGGCAGGTAGGCCGGCAGCCAGCGGCCGATGTCGGCGCGTGCCTGCGCTTCGTAGAATTCGCGCAACGCGCGTTGCAGCGCGGCGGGACCGGCGTGCTCGGGCGACGCGAACGTCAGCGCGCCGTAGTCGTCCATGCGTACATGGCTGAACCGCCCGGTCTCCCACCGCAGCGGATGCAGTGCACCGCGAAGCGGCAGGTGTGTGGTCATGCCACGCTGCAGGGGCAGCGCTTCGCCATGCGCCGCGATCTGTGCGGCCAGCCATGCGCGGTGCTGCTGCAGGAAGGCATCGCCCGAGACGAGGCTCGCGCGCAGCGGCAGGGTCAGGCGCGCGCCGCGTTCGCTGACGCTGAGCCGGATGCGCCGCGCGCGCGGATCGCGCACGCGCAGCACCTCGATCTCGCGCCCGTCCTCGAGCGTCAGACGGAGGGAGTCGCGCTGGATCGAAGCGGGCTTCGCGGAACGCGACAACAGGCGCGACAGGGACGGCATGCGCGGATTGTATGCGCTGCGTGCGACGCGACCGGGGTCGAGGTCGCACGTGCGCTTGCGATCACTCTGCCTTCGACAGCTTCAGTGCGCCTTCGAGCACCTTGAACAGGCGTTTGAACTCGCCGCGCATCAGCGCGAAGCGGGCGTCGAGCTCGGCGCGCATGTCGTCGTTGTCGGTGTTCTCGAGCGTATCGAGCGCGCCGTCGAGCAGCTTGAACTTGCGCACGATCAGATCCTCGCCGAGCACGAACGAGACGTGGTCGTCGAGATTTAGCGCCAGCTTGGTGACCTGCTTGCCCGCATCGAGATGGCGGGTGATCTCATCGCACTGCAGATCCTGACGCTGGCAGCGCACGATCGCGCCCTGGTCGGAGGGATCCTTGAGTTCGCATTCCTCGCCCAGCGTCAGGCCGTCGGGGAGCGGTTCGCCGGCGATCCAGCCGGTCATCACCCCGCGCGGCGAGACTTCGGCGTTGAGCGGCAGCGCGGGAAAGCTGCCCAGCGCAGTGCGGATCTGCGACACCAGGTTTTCCGCGCTCTTGCGGCTGGAGGAATTCACCGCGACCACGCCGTGTTCGAGGTCGATCAGTGCGTCGCTGCGCACCGGCTTCACGAACGCGCGCGGCATCAGTTCCTGCAGCAGATCGTCCTTCATCTGCTTGCGCATCTTGCCGCCGGGCTTGCGGCCCTGCTTGTCCTCGAATTCCTCGATGCGCCGCGACAGCAGCTCATTGACCACCGGGCCGGGCAGGATCTTCTCTTCGCCGCCGACGGTGACCCAGATGGTGTCCTCGATGCGGTGCGCCATGACGTCGGCGTCGCGGCTGATCGGCGAGACGAAACCGTGCGAGGACATCTCCAGCGGACCGACCGGCTTGAGCGGGAATTCCGCCAGACGCGCATCGAGTTCGGACAGGTCGAGGTTGGTGGGGAAGCGGAACAGGGTCAGATTGCGAAAGAACATGGGACTGATGATTCCATTGGAAGTGGGGAAGGACGCCGCACGGAAGCGGTGGGCGTCAGAAACGGTGTGATACGTGCCTGGTCCGGGTGCGGGCAGGCGTGGACAGCCGACGCTGCGTCGACGCGTCGCGGAGGGCGGTGTTCATGCCTCCCGCATCGCGATGTCGATCGCTGCGTGCTGCGCGTCGGGCAACCAGGCGTCGACCGCGGCAGGCGCCGCGCCCGCACCGGGCATGCGGAAGTCGAACAGCGCCGGATCGCTGAGCTGCGACGGGCTGACATTGCCCAGCGACCGCGCGATCGTCTCGATGCGGCCGGGCGTCTCGCGTTCCCAGGCATCCAGCATCTTCTGGACCTGTTTACGCTGCAGGTTCTCTTGCGAGCCGCACAGATTGCAGGGGATGATCGGGAACGCCATGGCCTGCGCATACGCGGCGATGTCGTCTTCGGCCGCGTAGGCCAGCGGACGGATCACGACGTGCTTGCCGTCATCGCTGCGCAGTTTTGGCGGCATGCCGCCGAGCTTCGCGTGGAAGAACATGTTCAGGAAAAACGTCGCGACCAGATCATCGCGATGGTGGCCAAGCGCGATCTTCGTGAATCCGTGCTGCGCCGCGTGGTAGTACAGCGCGCCGCGACGCAGGCGCGAGCACAGCGCACACATCGTCTTGCCTTCCGGGATCACCCGGCTGACGACCGAATAGGTGTCCTGTTCGATGATGTGGAAATCGACGCCGCGCGATGCCAGATAGTCCGGCAGCACATGTGCGGGAAATCCGGGCTGCTTCTGGTCGAGGTTGACCGCGGTGATCGAGAACGCCACCGGCGCCTTCGATTGCAGCTGCAGCAGGATGTCGAGCAGGGTGTAGCTGTCCTTGCCGCCCGACAGGCACACCATCACCCGGTCGCCGTCCTCGATCATGCCGAAGTCGGCGATCGCGCGACCCATCTGATGGCGCAGCCGCTTGCCCAGCCTGTGCACCGCCGGCGCGGCGCGGCGCGGATCATGCGCGCGCGGCAACGGTTCGTGCAGGGGCAGGACGGTACTCATCGCGCCAGTTTACCGGGCGCTCCAGGCGGCCGTACGGCAACGTCTCCGCGACTGCGCGCCAACATGCGCCGTGCAAGGCTGTGACGCCATTCCTGTTGAACGGAGAGCGCCATGTCGCGCATCGTCATCATCGGCGGCCATGGCCGCGTCGCCCTGCAGCTGGCCCAGCGCCTCACCCGAAACGGCCACGCCGTGACCGCGCTGTTCCGCAACGTGGCCCACCGCGACGCCGTCGCCGACACCGGCGCGACGCCGGTCGTCTTCGATATCGAGCACGCGCAGACCGATGCCATCGCGGCGCAGCTCGCCGGCCACGACGCGGTGGTCTGGTCGGCCGGTGCAGGCGGTGGCGATACCGCGCGCACCTATGCGGTCGACCGCGATGCGGCGATCCGCTCGATCGATGCCGCGGCCATTGCCGGCGTGCGGCGCTACGTGATGGTGTCCTACATCGGCGCTGGCTTCGATCACGGCATCGCGCCGGACGACGGCTTTTTCGCCTATGCCGAAGCGAAAGCCGCGGCCGACGCGCACCTGCGCGACAGCGCGCTGGACTGGACGATTCTCGGTCCGGGCCGGCTGACCGACGACGCCGGCAGTGGCCGTGTCGCCGATGGCGCGAACGCCGACAGTGGCACGCCGGTCTCGCGCGCCAATGTGGCGGCGGTCGCAGCCGCGGTGCTGGATGCGCCCGGCACCGTGGGCCGCACGCTGGATTTTGTTGATGGCGACGTGCCGATCGAGAGCTTCGTCGGCGGCGGCTGATCGCGCGACATGGCGGCTGTGTTCGTCATTCCCGCGAAGGCGGATGCGCCTCACAACAGCCGAATGGCTGGTCAATCCGGTGCCTGTGCTCTCAATGGCTCGAGAGTCTCTGAATTGACTAGCCACTCGGATGTTGAAAAACACATCCGCCTTCGAGGGAATGACGACCTTCTCATCGTTGCGTTAATGCGACGGTGCAGTGCGCAGTCGTAGACTGCACGCCGGTCGCGCGACTGCCTGCTGCAACACGCGCGTTCGCAAAGAGTCTTATAGGAGCGCAATGACGTGAAGTGCTGAGCCGACATCGAGTCCGACGACCCATCCGGGTCGCGTCCCCATGTTCGCGAGGTTCTTCCTTGTCCGTGCCCGTCTCCCCGGCGCCTTTCGCGTCGCTGTCTGCGTCCTCTTCCGTCGTGCCCGCGCTGCGCGCCCGTGGCCTGTCCGCCGCGCGCGACGACGGCAGCGTGCTCTACGACGATCTGTCGCTGCTGCTGCACGACGGCCCCAGCGCGCTGGTCGGCGCCAATGGCGTCGGCAAATCCACGCTGCTCCGGCAACTGGCCGATGGTGCGCAGGCCGGCACGGTCGAGGTGGCCGGCGGTCTGCATCTGCTGTCGCAGCATCCGGGTCCGTTGCCTCTACGCGTGGTCGATCTGCTCGGCCTCGGTACACGCTTCGACGCGCTGCAACGGTTGCTGGCCGGTGACGGCGACGCAGCCGATGCCGCCCGCGTCGACGATGACTGGGCACTCGAAACACGACTGCATGCCGCGTTCGAAGCAATCGGGTTCGCGGATCTCGCGCCGACAGCCGACCCTGCGCAATTGTCGGGCGGACAGTGCCAGCAGCTGCGCCTGCTCGCAGCGTCCTGGCGCGATGCACGCGTGCTGCTGCTCGACGAACCCAGCACGTTTCTCGATGGCGACGCGTCCGCGTACTGGTGCCAGCAGTTCCTGCAACGTGCAGGCGCCATACTGGTCGTGACCCACGATCCCGTCTGGCTACGTGCGATGCCGCGACTGGTCGAGCTGCGCGCCGACGGGCTGCAGTGGATCGATGGCGGCCTCGATGTCTGGCGCGCCGCGCGCGATGCCACGCGGCGTCAGACAGAAGATGCACTCGCGCAGGCGCGGACCGATCGCGCGCGTGCACAACGTGCGGTGGGGCGTGAGCGCCAGCGGCTCGACCAGCGCCAGGCGCGCGGCCAGCGCATGCGCGAGGCCAGCAACCAGTCGCCGCTGTTGCTCGACCGCGCCAAGGAGAACGCCGAGCGCCACGCCGGACGCACGCGCGGTGCGCTGGCGCAGCGTCTCGCCGACGGTGATGCCTCGGTCCGCGCAGCGTTCGCCGCGACCGATGCCACGCCAGCGCCGCAGTTCGTCGATGCCGGCGTCGAGTTGCCGGTTGCGCGACGCGTGCTGCGCTTCGATGGCGCGCATCCACTGGCGCGATCGCCCGATGCAGCGCTGACGTGGGACGCGTACGGCCCGGTGCGGATCGGGCTGCAAGGCCGCAACGGCAGCGGCAAGAGCACGCTGTTGCGCGCGCTGCGCGGCCAGGCCACGCTCGCCTGCGGCGCCGTCGAGGCCTGCGTGCCGGTGCAGTCGCTCGACCAGACGCTCGCGACGCTGCCCGATGCGATGCCGGCACTCGACTGGCTGGCCGCAGGCATGCAGGCGGATGCGATGGACGTGCCCGCGACGCGGCTCGCGCTGCTCGGTCTGGCCGGCGCGCGCGCCCGTCAGCCGCTGGGTCTGCTGTCGGGTGGGGAACGCATGCGTGTCGCCATTGCCGCTGCAGCGTGGGCGCAGCCGTCAGCGCCGTTGTTGCTGCTCGACGAACCGGCCAGTCATCTCGATCTCGACAGCGTCGACGCGCTGGTCGACCTGCTGCGCGGATGGCCGGGTGCGCTGGTCGTGGTCAGCCACGATCCCGGCTTGCTCGATGCGCTGGCGCTGACCCACCGCCTGCATCTCGATACCCACAGGCTCCAGCTCGAAATCATCGACCCCTGAATTCGCTATCGCAGCTGCGGGTTCCCAAGCGGTGCCACAGGATGCGAGTGGGCACGGCTTCGGTCCGATCGCCTGCCCCTCGGTGAGCCGCGCGCGCCCAACGCCGCGACACGCCGAAACGAAAACAGGCGCCTTCCGGCGCCTGTTCTCTTATTCCACGCTCAAACAGTTGCTGCTGGCCTCAAGGCACCCACACCAGATTGCGCGTGTTGGCATCGGTGGTGATCTCGCGCACGCGGCCGTTGCCGTCGAACTGCACCTGGAACTCGGCGAAGCTGCTCATCCAGTAGCGCCACAGCTCCGCGTCCAGGTCCGGGTTCTCGCTGCTGATCGGATAACCCAGCGACATCAGCACCTGCTCGCGGCTCATGCCGGGCGTGATCTTGGCGCGCTTGATGGCGTCCTGGATCTTGGCCGGGTACGTGGCGATCTTCGCCGCCGGATCCTCGGTCACCACATAGCGCTTGGCGAAGTCGGGCAGCGCGATGTCGCGGCTGTAGTCGTTGCCGATCGACTGGCGTGCGCCATCGATGCGCACGTTGACGCGGTGGCGGCCGTAGCCGGTCACGCTGGTCGGCGTGCCGACCGGGATTACGCGCTTGCCGTTCTCGGCGTAGTTGCTGTCGCTGATCCAGCTGCCGTCGCTGCGCAGGTTGCAGCACAGATAGCCGTCGTACTTCTCCTGTGCGGAGAGCTGGGCAGTGGCCGCGAGCGCGGCGAGAGCGAGCAGGGGTGCAGCGAGACGCGCGGACGCGCGACGGTTGGGTCGGAGGGACATCCTGGTTCCTTGGCGAAGCGGCCGGGGCTGCCGCAGGTGGGCACCACGCGGCATGTGCCGACGTCGCGCCGGCCCCCTGCGCGGCGCACCGCATTGTTGCAGCGCTGCCGCACGCCGCCAAGACTCCGAACCGCCATGCGGTTGCGATAAGCTGCACCGCATGTCGACCGACACTCCCGACATCGACCAGAACCGGAGCGCGCTGCTGATGCGGCTGCGCGCCGAGCATCGCGATCTCGACACCACCATCGCCGAACTGCAGGCCACGCCGGCCCCCGAAGCACTGGCGATGCAGCGCATGAAAAAACGCAAGCTGCAGCTCAAGGACTGCATCGCCCGTCTGGAGTCGGACATGATTCCGGACGAGCCGGCCTGAGGCGAGACGCCGGCGTGAGCGGAGGGATGGTGGGATGTCTGCCTGTTCCGGCCCCTGCGGCTTCAGTTCGATGACCGCATTTCGGCAGGATCATCCGGCGTGACCAGCCAGTAGGGGCCGGGACAGTGACGCAGCAGGGCCTCGCCGACGAAACGTGAGACCGCGCCGTCATCGAGCGCGCCGCCGCCGACTTGTCGGGTTTCACCCGTGACGCCCCAGCGATCCCCTCGCGACGTGAGAATCGCCCAGCCACGCCACCGCTTCTGCAGCTTGTAGCTGCGCGGAAACACGAGTGTGGTCACGCGTGTCGGCTGTCCCGGGATCCGCAGCGCGACGCAATCTCCGTCGATCACGACGGTCCCGCGCGTCATGCCGAGCGGCCAGGTACCGGTCTCGGTAGCCGGGTCGGTCGCGACCAGCGTGGGTAGCGCCTGTCCGCTGTCGCGACTGCAGCCCGACAGCAAGGCTGCGCTCGCCAATACCACCGTGAGAAGAGAACACCTCATGTCACGTGACCAGCCCACGCGTCGCCTCGCGAAGCGCATCCCGCTCGGGCCTCAGCCGACATCGACCGGGCCCAGCCTGACGACCTGATGGACCGCCACGTTCTCGCGTCCCAGTTCCCGCACCAGCTCGGGCACGAGCTGGATCGGCAGGTGCAGCTCGTACCCGTCCGCAATGCGTTGCAGCGCATCGGCTTCGAACTGCAGCCCCGGAATGTCCCGGCCGCGCGTGCTCAGAAACCGCTCGATGACACGCTTTCCGAAGTCCTCGTGATCGGCGATCTCGACGTACACGTGATACAGCGTGTCGGAGTAGTCAGAGGGCGTGCCGGTCACATCGGATGCGTGCATGGAAGTACCTCGAGCGATCAGCGTGTGGGTGATTTGCGGAAAACACGATCAACACAGGATAGAGCGCGCGCCGCCGCGTACGTCCCGCCCGCGCCGCGAGTGCACCCATCAACAGCGCGAACGCCACTGCGAGTGCAAGATCCGCCACGAAATAGCCCACGTGAAACGCGTAGGCGTCGCAAGCGGCGGGCCAGCAGTCACCGCCTACCCTGCGAAACGCGAACGGAACGCCCGCGACTTCCTGACCATCGCGCTGGTACGCGCCGCGTGTCGGCAGATATGGAATCGCGTTGGCGATGGCGGCGACCGCAACGGTCACCAGGAACGCCGAGACAGCGATACATCTGCGCGTCGTTGCCTATCCAGGTTGAGGGTGATGTCAGGAGCGTCCCGCCACGACCGAATCCGGTCGGCGCTCGAACACGAAGCACGTCCGCAGCCTCACGCCGTGCCGCCAGACCACGGCAGGGAACGGCCTTTACGCAACAGGTAGAGGCCGTAGGCAATGGA
The DNA here is from genome assembly GCF_979256585.1 of Luteimonas sp. AC640a. NCBI lineage: Bacteria > Pseudomonadati > Pseudomonadota > Gammaproteobacteria > Lysobacterales > Lysobacteraceae > Luteimonas > Luteimonas sp. AC640a. The sequence continues at coordinate 15,252 of NZ_CEEDOV010000014.1, forward strand.
CACCACGGCCGTCAGGCTGGCCGGCAGCAGAATGGCGTAGTAGCCGATCCGATGGAACGCCAATGTGCCGACCACGCCGCCGCTCAGGAATCCGGAGATCACCAGCACGCACAGCACCAGTCGTCGGCTGTCCACAGGCAGGCCTCGCAAGGCATGGCCCAGTGAGATGCCCAGGTCCGTGAACATGCCCGACACGTGCGTGGTCCGTACGACGGCGCCGCTGTAGGTGCTCACCATGGCGTTCTGAAGCCCGCACGCACACGCCGCGGCATACATGCCGTAGACACTTTCACGTTGAAGCAGCGGCACCGAGACAAGCAGCAGAAGCGAAACCAGCAACAGCGCGGCGCCATACCGCCGGCCCAGCTGCAACGCGCTGTCCTGAATGATGAATCCGCTGAGCGTCGTGCCCGCGACAAACGCGCCCAGCAGCAGCGCGAAGTGGATCGTGGCCCGCATGTCCAGCGTGGCCAGTGCCTCGCCAAGCAGTGACGTGTTGCCGGTCAGGTGGGTGATCGCCTGGTGCTGGAACCCGAGAAGCCCGACCACATTGACGATGCCGGCGATGAAGGCGAGCGCCCACGCGCCGGTCCAGACCCAGCGGGGCAGCTTCGAAATCATGATGCCGGCGCGATGCGCATGAGCGTCCTGCCACTGGAGCGAGCGGTGCCGAAGCCGGCACGGAATCCTGCAAAAAAGAATGGATGCCTGCCAATCCCGCATATCCGCGGTTGCCTTCGCAGAAGCGCATCCCGTCAGCGCTGAGTGTAGGCGCTGCGCATTGCGGAAATCCACGGCGTTGCGTGTAGCCGAGGCAGCGGTCTGGTCGCAGTCAAAAGCGCTGCGATGAAGAAGTCCGTCTTGGGGAGCCGTCGCGCCACATCACGTACGCGCTCTCGCCCGCCATGTAGCGCGCCGCTCCCGGTTGCGCTGTCGTGGCAATGCGTGCGACGTGCGTGCCTGGACGGTGCTATCGAAGATCCGGGGATGCACTGAACCGAGGGAACTACCGCGTCGGCTTGAATGAATTGTTAGGGCGCACGCGCATGGGTCACCCCCGATCAATATCTATGACATGGCGAGACTGAAACCAAAGAGGCATGCCGGCTTGGATGGTGGCTGCGCAGTACGGGTCATTGTCCAACGCCCCAAAGTACCAGCCACCGTGCCGCTCTTTGACTTGGACCCACATACGCTCCCCGTGATCTACGAGGTCACCGGAGTCATTCGGCGCACGGATGTAGAAACGGATCTTGACGATTGGTCCAGGCTCAAGCGCCAGGCGGTCCCTGAGCGGAGGAATCCAGAACTTGTCTGGATTCTCGGCATGCGCTGTCTCGCCGTCGTCGATCATCCAGCCATCAGCTTCCAATGTTGTCAGTTGCGGAATGGTCAAAAGTGCGTCCTAACGTCTGAGTTAAGCCGCGCCGCGAAGCGGTGTCGGCTTGGATGAATTGTTAGGCCCCGACCGAAGCCTGTGTATGCCCGCAGCTGCTAGCCCAAGCAAGCCGCTGACATATGTTGCAATTATTGGTAAGTGAGTCGGTTCGTAGCCCTGTGCTCCATAGTTCTCGGGATACCACGACGGCTCAAGAAGTACCCAGGCAACGGCCGCGCCAAGGCCAAACGCGCAGCAAGCCAGAAGGGACCTGTGGTGTGGAACTGCAACGTAGGTGGACACAACTACAGCGGAGGCCGCGCAGAAGCCGGCGCCCGGCCTGTTCCACAATCCAAGCAGGTCGGTTGCGATTGACCCGCATATGCCCGCGGCGATGAACGCGCCGAAGATTGCGAGTGCTGCCAAGATCCACTGCCGGATTGCGGACATCTTTCCTCGGGGCCTAACGCCAGAATTAAGCCGTGCCGCGAAGCGGCATCGGCTTGAGTGAGTTGTTAGGCGGCACCCGCATTCCGCGCCGCCTCATAGCGCGCGAGATAGTACTCCGTTGGATGGGCAGTACCAGTAACTGTGACCTGGCCAGTAAGGCGGTCGAAAATTAGTGGCGCGTTGCCAGCAAGTGCGTCACTGGGATCCCCAGTTTCTAAGTATCGCTTGGACTGGTAGAAGAAGACCCAACCATACGGGCGCTCGATTGTCTGAGAATCAATGATGGCGTACGACTCACCGTCAGTTGATCCCGAGGAAATCCACGAAGCGGCGATCGCATTTGCTTGGTCTAGCGTGAACATTCTTGTGCCGCCTAACGCCTGAATTGAGCCGCGCCGCTAAGCGGCATCGGATTGAATGAATTGTTAGAACTTCTTGGCGGCCGGCAGAACCATGGGAACAGAGAACTGGATGCGGGAGTTGGACGTAGTCTCGGAAGCGCTCTTTCCCTGGGAACCGAGACCAATCGCTCCAACTACTACACCGATCCCGCCTTTCGTCTCAGTTCCTTCAGCTGCTGTCACAGCTACGTCAAGGGAGATGCATTGCACTGCTGGCCTGACCTCATCCGGCTTCTTTGACGTGAGGAAGCCATACACCTTCCCATCACCGGTTCCTCCTGCAATCATCACACTTGCTGGATTGATGATTGCTCCAGAGCTTTCCAGATCATGGGCGGCAGACTCGATTCCTTTGGCGATTTGAACGAGACTCTCTCTGATGAAATCTTGAAGCAGCATGAATCTCTCCAGAAGCTCTAACGCCAGAATTAAGCCGCGCCGCGCCGCGCGCGAAGCGGCGTCGGCTTGAATGAATTGTTAGGCCCCATCGCTGGACCCTGGCTTGATTGTTGTAAGGCGAAAGCCAGCGAACGGTGCTCTGTGGCCGTGTTTGCGATGCTGCGCAATCTGAACACGCAGCTCAGTAAGTACGTTTGCAATTGAATGCTGCAGGCGCTTGCGAGGATCTGAAGGCATGGGTGATTGGTCGAAGTTGTAAGCGTGCAGTTGGCCAATCATCGACCTAACGTCTGGGCGCTCTAGAGAAACTTCTTCCCAATAGTGCGCGAACAAGTTACGAATCTTGCGAGCAACATCCAGATCTTCATACTGCTCTTTAGTTAATAACCCTACCGCATAAGCGGCTTTCATTCTTGATGCAAGGGTCCCAAGGGGGCGTTGAATCCATCCACCAAATCTTTGGACTGTTTGCTATCGACGAGATAGGTGAGTAAGAGCTTTCCGAGCGTGTCTTCGGCGAATGCGGCCAACGACAGGGCAAGTCCACGATCGTCGTGACGCGATAAGAGATGATTGAAGCGATTGAGCAGGTCGACGTCAGGATCCCCGGATGGAATAGGCGAATGGGTGGCCAGATCGTCACTTAAATTTCCGCTCATCGGGAAGTCTCTCTATGGGGCCTAACGCTCGAATTAAGCCGTGCCGCGAAGCGGCATCGGCTTTGAATGAATTGTTAGATGCTGCCGCCGGTGACTTGACGCCGCAACCTTTGTACGCCGACTCAGTGGGCTGCAACGACCGGTAGAGGTAACGAAGCGGATAGCCGCTATATGTGCCATCGGCTTGCTTGCCCTCTAACCGGACTCCGTCTGGTACTGCGACCTCCAAAGTGTGAGCGTCTATCCAGCGCAGCCCAATGCCGTGCGACAGATCATGAAATGCCACCACGTTGCCACCTGGCTTGCTTGGATTGATGTCGCATGACACTAGAGCCTGGGTCGTAGCGCCGCCACTGCGATAGTCGGCTTGATAGTAGTAGGCCGAGCATTTGCCATCAGGATGGCTCACGGTGGGACTTTGGCAAGAAGCAAACTGTTCGCCCGGGCAGCCTGTAAGGACCGCCGTTGTGATGAATGCGAACACTGCAAGCAGCGGGCGAGTTGGTTGCAACATCTAACGCCTGAATTAAGCCGACCTGCGAAGCGGGTTCGGCTTGAATGAATTGTTAGGCCCCAGACGAGGCCACTTGGAGAGAAGTATCCCAAAGTGCGAAGCTGTCTGTCTCTGCCGACCTCAAGGAGGTGAGCGGGCTTGGGTCGACGCACCAACGCCTAAAGACCACCAGGAGTTGCCGAACTGTGTCAGCGCTGACTGGTGACACCAACTCTAAGTCCAAGGTGGTACCGGTACCAAGAATGCTCTTGTACTCGGGTAGCGAATACAGCCAGCTGAAGAACTGATCCTCGTCCTCGGGCACAAAGAATGTTGGACCTTCGAAAGAAATGATCATGGGGCCTAACGCCTGAATTAAGCCGCGCCACGAAGTGGCGTCGGCTTGAATGAATTGTTAGGGCGCATCGTTGGATAGGCCGTGCTTATGCGCCCAATCTTGAGTCCAACCATAGAGCTTCAGGTGCTGGACCTGCCTGCAGCCGGAAGACTGCTCTTGCGGCAACATTGACTCTGTAAGCTCCGCGCCACCCCACGACTCGCTAAAGAGATGGCTGTCTTCACACTCGCCTTTTCCGACGCGCTGACGCAAAGAAGAAATCGCTTTCTCAAGGGCTTCGAGGCCTGCCAAGTCTGCGTGCACGTAGACCACATCTCCCGACTGTTCTGCGACGATGCTGAGCATGTGATCTCCAAGATCGCGAATGCGCCCTAACGCCTGAATTAAGTCGCGCCGCGAAGCGGCGTCGGCTTGAATGAATTGTTAGGCCGCTGGCGCGTTATACCCAAGAAGCACCAATACGCGCCATGCGACAAATGAGAGAACACCTAAAGCGAGAAATCTGAATTGCCATTGGTAGGCTCTGTGAGCCCGGCTGTTTGCGCGGCGCATTCCCGTGAGAAGCGCCTCGCAGGCCATCGCGGTGAACTCCGGCCGCATCGGTTGAGTAGGATGCGATCCTTTCCGAAACTGCAAGTACTCGAAGTTCTTCCCGATAGCGGACTGCATGCTTGTGAGATGCATACAGCCCAGCAAGAAGCTAACGAGCCAGCTACCCACCGCCACAAGGCCGAAATGCACGGTCCAGTGGAAAGTGGAGGCGTCTATTTTTTGCAGCGCGTAGCCAAGTGCTGCGCCCGTGGCCGCAAGAAGAAAGTAGGTGTACTTGGACTGGCCGTCCAAGTGAGCGCGGTTGAGGTGGAGAAGTTGATCGGACATCTTCCTGCGGCCTAACATCTGAGTTAAGCCGACTTGCGTAGTGGAGGCAAAGCCATGGCAAGCTTTTCTGCCATGGCTTTGGTGTAACGAAGCAAGTTCGGCTTGAACGAATTGTTAGGCCGCTGCCCGATGATGCCGGACAGCTGCTCTTGTTACACGAATAGCAATGATGCCAAAAACTGAGGCGCCGATGAGGCCAGTCATCAAAAATGCACCCCAGTAGCGAAGATTGAACAGCGCTCTCTCACCCGTGTAGATGCTGCCGGCTTGCAAGATGCAAAGCGCGCAATAGGCTGACCCAAGAAGCATCAAGGCCACGATTACCCAGAGCAAGGTCGCGGACAGCCAAGGCCAAATGTTCTTCACGTCGCTGCGCCCCTTCTGCTGCGGTCTAACGCCTAAGTTAAGCCGACCCGCGAAGTGGAGCCAACCACATGGCAAGCTTTCTTTGCCATGTGGTTGGCGTAACGAAGCGGGTTCGGCTTGAACGCATTGTTAGGCCCCACTACGGCTGGCACTCCGACCGAATCGATCTGATAGTTGCTGACTCTGCTGCGATCTGAAGCCAGCATGGGAAGTCAGATTGAGGAAAGTATTCCATGTACGTCCCGTCTTCTCGTACCGCCACTACCGGCTTGCCATACCGTGCTTGTGCCGCCGCAAATGGCTGGCCCGGGCAGACGCCTTGAGGCGTGCAGTGCTCGGCGCTGGTGCTGAGGATCTCCGCGACTCGCTTGTCGTCACCCAGCCAGACCGTAAGCCCCATAAATTGAAGCTCGATGCTTAAGAAATCGCCGGTTTCGCGACGAGCAGCTGGCTGGCCGAGCAGGCCAGTAACCGAAGCTTCCGAATCTCCGAGAGAGACACCTGCAAGAGATAGAGCGTTGTCGGGAACGACATGCGCGCTTGAGTTTGCCAGTGCGCCGCCAAGTACCATCACCAAGATTGTCGTGCTGATTGGCATGGGTCCTAACTAGTATTCGACCCCGGATGCGGGGTGTTGCGCCGAGTATGCGGCGTGATCGAACACCGCGCCAAGAGTGCATTCAAGGCAATATTTCAATGACTTGATGCGTGTTCGATCAGCCGCCGCCAGCCGGCGGCTCCGGCGTTACGCGACCAGCCTCTGCGTCCCGTGTTATCAGGCGTGCATGCGGGTGTAACGGCGCACGGTCCTGTGGGCCCGTGCCGATCGCCATCAGCCAACCAGCCCATTTCCTTGGCTCGACGCGTCGCCACGGCAAGCGCCGTGACGTTGGACATCATTCTGCCGGGGCGGACACCGGTTCCGCAGGCTTGACTGCTTCCGGACTCACTTTCTCGATCGAGTGCCGCAGCTCGCGGCCGAGGATGACCTTGGCGTCTTTGGCCCAATTGTCGAGGCGGTCGTCGAAGACGAGTTTGCTGTTGCCGTCGAGTTTGACCAGGCCGAGTTCGCGGAGTTTCTGGATGAAGCCGCGGAACAACGACTTGTCGAAGAACTCCGGGGCGGCCGGTGCGTAGAGCAGCGACAGGCGTTGGGCGGCGAGCTGGCACAGGCTTTCGAGTTCGCCGGCGCCGAGGGTGCCAGGGCCGTTCTTGGCGAGCACGGACATCGCGATGTAGTAGCGCTCGAACGCCTGCTGCAGCGGATGGCTCAATGCGCGCAGGCGGAAGACTTCATCGGTCTGACCGGCGTTGCGGGCGTAGATGCCGCCGTCTTCGTCGCTGACGCGCTCGAGCAGCGCTTCGCGCTCGAAGGTTTCCAGCGTCAGGGCGATGCGTTCCGCGAAGGTGTCCTCGTCCCAGGGCAGATACAGCTCGGCCTGCAGGAACGGGTACATCGTGCGGCCCAGACGCAGCAGCGTGTGCCGACTCATGCGGCGGTTGTGCAGGAAGCAGCACGCGATCCACGCCGATGCGGTGAACAGGTGCAGCACGTTGTTGCGGAAGTAGGTCAGCAACACGGATTTTTCGTCGTCGACGCGGAACACGTCGCCGAGCGGATGCGCGACGCGTTCGAGCACGCCGATCTCCTCACCGTGCGCCACGATCTCCTGCGGCGTGTGCGGGGTGACCGTGACCCGGTCCGAGTACGGCACGTCGACCAGCAACTGCTTGGACAGCGTGATCTGCGCGAGCAGGTCGGCTTCGCCCATCGCGTGCTTCGGCGTGGACAGCAGCGCGAGTGCCAGCAGGTTGATCGGGTTGACGTCGGCGGCGCGGTTGATGTTGACGTTGATCTTTTCGGCGATGACATCGACCGTGCGCGACAGCCACTCGGGGCGCTCGCTGTCGGCGACCGCGTTGCCGTCCCAGCCGGTCGCGTGTTCGGCGAGCACATCGGCCAGTGCGATCGGCTCGCCGAAGTTCACCACCACCTGGCCGTAATTGGAGCGCAGCACCTGCGGAATGCTCCACAGCAATTGCCAGATCGATTCCTTCTTCTTGCTCTTGCCCGACAGCTCGTCGAGATAGCTGCCGCCTTCCATCAGCTTTTCGTAGCCGACGTAGATCGGCTGGAACAGCACGGGACGCGTCGGCTGGCGCAGGAACGCGCGCAGCGTCATCGACACCATGCCGCCCTTCGGTGCGAGCAGGCGTCCGGTGCGGGAGCGCCCGCCTTCGACGAAGTACTCGATCGAATAGCCGCCGGCGACGAGCTGGGCGACGTACTCGGCCAGCACGGTGGAATACAGCGCGTTGCCGCGGATCGAGCGACGGATGAAGAATGCGCCGCCCTTGCGCAGCAGCGTGCCGATGACCGGCAGGTTGAGATTGATGCCGGCGACGATATGCGGCGGCACGATGCCGCGGTTGTAGAGCAGATAGCTCAACAACAGGTAATCCATGTGGCTGCGGTGGCTGGGCACGTAGACGATTTCGTGCCCGGGCGCCGCGGCCTTGAGCGTGTCGATGTGGTGCACCAGCACGCCGCGGAAAATGCGGTTCCACACCGTGGTGAGCAGATAGCTCGCCGAGCGCACCACCGGGTGCGAATAGTCGGCGGCGATCTCGTAGGCGTAGGCGTGCGCTTTCTTCCACGCGTCCTCGGGCTTGCTGTTGTCGCGGCGCGCCTGGTCGGCAATCGCGTCCTTGACCGCGGGCGAGGACAGCACCTTGTCGACCAGCAGGCGTCGGGTCGAGAGATCCGGGCCGATGATCGCTTCGCGCACGCGGTTGAAATGGGTGCGCAGCACGCGTGAGAGCTTGCGCACCGTGCGTTCGGCATCGAGACCTTCGGCGAGCAGCGGACGCACGTTCACCGGCTCGGCGAAGCGCACCAGCGTGTCGCGGCCGTTGAGCAGGATCGCCAGCAGGCGGCGGAAACGGCCGACGATGGTCCAGTTCTCGGAGAACAGCACCGCGAACCAGCCGTTGTTCTTGTCCGGCGAGCGGCCGACGAAGATCGACACCGGCACCACCTGCACGTCGAGCGCAGGGTCGCGGCGATGCGCTTCGAGCAGGCGCGCCAGCGATTCGGAATGCGTCGCCTTGGATTGCGGCTGGCCGGTGGCCATCGCTAGGGCGCCGCCGGCGTTGCGCCGTGACAACGCGACGTAAGCGCGTTTGCGGCCGAGCGGATCGCCGGGCAGCGGCTGCAGCGGCGACGGCAGGCCAGCCTCGCGGCAGGCGCGCTCGAGGATCAGCGCGTTCGACAGACCGTAGTCCTCGAGCACGTAGCAGACCGGGCGATGATCGACCAAGGCCTCGGGCGTCTGCGGTTCCACCTTCAGGTTGATCCACGGGCCCATCAGCTTGCCCAGCATGCCCGCCCACCAGGGGCGACGCGCCGCGCGACGCGGCGCGGCCAGCGGCACCGGCAGCGCGCTCGGCGCGATGGCGGCGGCCTCGGGCGGGTCGTCTGCAGGTGCCGGATCGCGCGCGGGCGTTGCGGCGGCGGCCACGGCCGGCACGTCCGTCGCAGGCGAGGCCGGTGCAGGCGGGGTCGCGGCGTCGGCCGGGCGGTGGTCGGCGCGCCCGGCGGTGTCGCCGTCCGGGAACTCGAGGGTCGGTTGATCAGGCATCGTCGGCATTATGCCCAAGCGGCCCGTCCGGACCGCAGCTGCGGATCCGCACTCAGGGTTCCGACGACGCAGGGGTGGGCGCTGAAGACGCTGGCGCCGCCGCGGCCTGACGGGCATGCGCGAGGAAGTCGCTGACATACCAGCGCCCGTCATGCCGCTCGACGGCGATCACCGCATCCACCGGCCGGCCCGCCAGCAGATAGCGCATGCGGACGCGCGCGGTATCACCGGTCTGGCTGTCGAGCGTGGTCTCCACGCTGTCGAAGGTCTGGTCCAGATCCAGGCCGTACGCGGCCAGCCGCCGCTTGCCGGCGGTGAACAGCGGCGACAGCCCGGCGAGCCCGGCCTGCATGCCGGCGGCGCCGAGTGCGGCATCGCTGGGGACACCGCCTGCCTTCGCGGCGGCGACCAGCACGGTAATCGTCTCCTGCGCGCGCGCGCGATCGGCCAGCGGTGCCGTCCCGGCCCATTCGCTGGCCGCAGCGATCAGCTGGGTGTAGTGCGCGCGCTCGTCGTCGCTGAAGTCGCCGCCCTGTTCCAGGTACTGGATGGCGAATCCGCCCAGACCCACTGCGGCCGAACGCATCTCGCGTTCGGCGCCGGCGAACTGGCGGTTGAAGGTCTGCAACAGCACGCGTTCGGCCTGCGGTGCGCTCAGGGCGGCGAGGACCGAGGGTAGCTGCGCGGACAGCGGCAGTTCGTCGAGCGGCCAGCGGGTGCGGCCCGCGCGCCAGGCGGCGTCGAGTCCGGGCAGCAGGTCGGGCGTGGCCGCGTCCTGCGCGAATGCAGCCAGATCGCCGGCGCGCAGGTGTGACGTGAGCAGGGTCACCGCTTCCACAGGCGTCGCTGCGACCGCCGCGGGCATCGTCTCGGCGGCGTCCTCGCGCTGCTGGCAGGCCGCCAGCCACAGCATCAGCGGCAACAGCAGCGCGGCGGCATGGAGGTGACGTTGCCGGCAAGTCGCGCCGGGCGGGCGGGCGGGGAGAGACATGCGATGGATTCCTGCGAAGCCGGACATCGCATCTTGCAAGGCAGTCGATGACTGGACAAGCGCAGGCGCACGCTCAACGCGAATGGACACGCCCTGTCACAGGTCGCGCAGCACCCAGCCGTGCGGCGTGTCGGTGGCGCGAGCATCGAGCGCGGCCTGGGCGATCTCGTCCGGGCTGCGGCCGGCCTTCCAGGCGGTCGCGATCGCGGCCAGACGCTCGCGGGTCGCGCGGGTATAGGCGCCTTCCAGTTCGTTCTGCGCGTCGACGGACAGCTTCTGCGGATACAGCGTGCGCGCGTCTTCGGACTGGTTGAGCAGCGCGATCATCCGCGACAGACTGGTGTGGAAGGTCTCGGCCGACAGTGCGGTGCGCTGGGTGCGCTGCAGATGCCAGACAGTGAGGTATTCCACCGGGCCGAGCATGCGGCGCGGCGTGCCGCCGAAGAACTGGCCCGAGAAATCGCTGGCCGAGACCGGCGCAGCGCTGTCGGGCAGCCGAGTCGCGCCCCAGGAGCTCAGCGCACCACCGGGCAGGTCCATGCGCCGCAGCGCGGTGCCGATCGTGTCGGCCAACAGACGTTGCGCGCGGGTGTCGTCACTTTCCGCCACCACGCCCAGCAGGCGCAGGAATACCGGGTAGCGGTCTTCGCCCAGCCGACGCACCAGGCGCTTGAGCACCGTCAGGCGGTATTCGGGATCGGCATGCGCCGCCAGCGCCGACACCATGCGATCGGCAGCGACGCGCAGCGATTGCGCGGAGGGAACGGCGTTCATGGATGGAGCACCAGCGTCAGGCACAGAAGTCGAGGCGCCCGGACTGTAACCCAGTCGCTGGCCAGGCCTGCGTGGCGCTATCAGACCAGTGCGTCGAGAATCGCGTCGGTGCCCTGATCGGCCGCCTGTGACAGATCGATCGCAGACAGGCGCGCTTCGAACGACAGATCCCCGGGCAGCAGACGGTTGCCGGCAGCGACGCCATCCCAGGCCACGACGTTGAGCACATCCTCACCCGGATCAGCCTGCGGGCCCCGCGGCGCGTCCGCATAGCCACCATCCGCCAGCGCGAGCCCGGAATCCGGCTGCTGGCGCAGGTCGTCGAACGCGACATGCCCACCCAGCCTATCGAGGCTGGCGGCATTGAAGCTGACGTCGGAAGGAATGCTGCTCATCGGAACGGAGACCTGTGAACCCTTGGGGGACTGGACCGCTTCTGCGGCGTTGGCGGGACTGTAACGCCGGTGCCATGTAACGGCTATCTCGGGCTATCCCTAGGGTGCCGGGCAACACGCGCGGGCCGGGCCCTGCGGCTGAATACCGGTTGGACAGGTCAGCCTGTGGCCACATTCTCTTCACTCGCAAGTCGCGGTTCGCCGATGGAACGGACGCGTCACCCACGCATGCTAGCCTCCGATCGAACCGCGCGAACCCGCGTGCATTCGATCGATCGGAGTGCGGATGGCCGAAGAGAACGAGGGCGCCGACAAAACCGAAAAACCGACCAGCAAGAAGCTCAAGGACGCGCGCAAGGACGCCAATGTCGCCAAGAGCCGGGAGCTGACGAGCACCGTGCTCATCATGGGCTGGCTGGCCGGTGGCTGGATGCTGATGGGGTACATGTTCCGGCGGATCAGCGGGCTGTTCGACCAGAGCCTGAACGTCATGAACCAGCCGTTCGATATCGCGTTGCACACGATCATCCCGCTTGCGGCGCAGACCTTCCTCGCAGTGACGCTGCCGTTGCTGCTGCTCGCGGTGCTGCTGGCGTTGCTGGTCGAGTTCCTGCAGGTCGGCCCGGTCCTGTCGATGAAAAAAGTGACGCCGGACCTGTCCAAGATGAATCCGGTCAGCGGCGTCAAGAAGATGTTCTCGATGGACAACCTCGTCGAGCTCATCAAAAGCGTCCTGAAGAGCGCGGCGCTGCTCACCATCGGCGGCTTCGTGCTGTGGGGAATGTTGCCGAGCCTGCTGCAGCTGCCATTCGCGCAGCCCGCGGCGATCGGCAGCGCCATCTGGCACGCGCTCAAGTGGATCGGCATCTGGACGATCTTCGTCTTCTTCTTCGTGTCCGCGGTCGACGCCTCGTACCAGAAGTACTCCTACATGAAGAAGCTGCGTATGAGCCGCCGCGACATCAAGCAGGAGGTCAAGGAAAACGAAGGCGACCCCTACGTGAAGCAGCGGCGCAAGCAGTTGCATCAGGAGTGGTCGCAACAGAACATGCTCAACGCTGTCCGAGGATCGAACGTCATCGTGACCAACCCCACCCACATCGCCGTCGCCCTGCAGTACGAACAGGGCGACGATCTGCCGCTGGTCGTCGCCAAGGGCGAAGGGCACGTCGCCGAAGAGATCAAGCGTGTCGCCGAGGAAGCCGGCGTGCCGATCCTCGAGAACGTACCGCTGGCGCGCGGTCTCAATGCACGCGTCGAGATCGACGACTACATCAGCGACGATTTTTTCGAAGCCGTCGCGCAGGTGCTGTACTGGGCCGAAGGCGTGCGCCTGGGCGAGCATCGTCCAGAGCCGCCGGCGTTCAATCCGCCGCCGGACATGCGCGAGGAGATCGGGCTCGGCGAACCCGAGGCATTGCCGCCGCTGCTGGCGGACGATCCGTCGGTGGTGGAGCGGCTCGAGGATCCGCGGGATCCAATGCGATAGGGATGGGTTGCGGCGCCGAGGCGCCGCTTCTTCTTTCCGGCTTTTCTGGGCGTGCCCGGCACGCGCTGTTGCGGGATTTTCGCTTTTCGCGTTTCGAGCCTGCTTCGGCCTCTGCCTCTGCCTCTGCCTCTGCCTTTGCCTTCGCCTTCGCCTTCGCCTTTGCTTTTGGCTTCGGCTTC
>NZ_CEEDOV010000015.1:0-24799 GCF_979256585.1 Luteimonas sp. AC640a
GAGTAGGTCATCGCCAGGGTTTTTACCCAAAACCCCCGCCGGTATTCCGGCGGGGGTTTTTCTTTGGGCGCTGTTTGACGATAGCGCTAGGGAAAGTGAGAAAGTCAGACGGCAATGCGTGGCAGCGTGAGTATTTAGTTCAAAAATGCGGGGAGATAATTTTGGAGCACCAAAGGTCTGGCTGAGAAACAGATGCGAGCGGTTGGACGGCCGCTCGAAACGGGCTGGCTTGCGCAGCCTGGGCTTGATGCTCACTCGCGAGCACTCATCAGCACGCGAAGCTTCAAGCGAAGACGCGGACTCGGAAGACAGGTGACGGGTTTCGCTTCGCTCTTCCCATCCTACGTAGGCGGATTTCTGCGCTTTGAGATCGCGGTTCTCGCGATGAGCGCACCGGCACAGAGGCGGACGTCATTGGTTCGCTACTTGCGAAGATCGCGCAAGTGAGCGAGATCGTCGGCGATCGAGGCGGCACTGTGTTGCTGCATGCGGCGGTAGGTCGACAGAATGTCTTCGCCCAGCGCGGTGAGTTCTGCACCGCCGCCGCCACGCCCGCCGGTCAGCGTCGCGACCACTGGGGCACCGAAGTGCAGGTTGAGCTGTTCGACGAGCTGCCAGGCGCGGCGGTAACTCATGAACATACGGCGACCTGCTGCGGAGATCGAACCGGTTTCACGTATGCCATCGAGCAGATCGGCCTTGCCTGGGCCGAGCATCACCTCGCCAAGGCGGATACGCAGCTGGAAGTCGTCTGGATCGCTCATGGCGGCAGCTTAGACGAGGCGGTTGATGCGTTGGAGTCGAAGCGCGCGTTTGGCGAAATCGTGCCGAGCCGGTGGCGTGTTGAATCACGGCTTCGATCAGAAAGCGTATGCAGTTGGAGCGTGTCGAGCCCCGATGCTTCCCAAGCTATGCGTCGGATGATGTCGACGGATCTCTTGTGAGGCGCCATTCGCGTCGGAATTGTGATCGTCCCCGAGATCTCCGATGGCTCTCGCGTTGCTCTACCCACCCTATGAGGCGTACGCAGCGCTCGGCGCTGCGCCTGTGACGACAGCCCTTGGCAAAATCTCAGAAGGTGACTGATCGGAATCGCATACGGACGCTCGTGTATCGTCTGCGCTCGTCTTGAATGACCGCGCACGCCGCGATGAGTACCTACGCACTGCAGTCCGTGTTCCATCCCGCGTCGGTTGCGGTCGTCGGCGCGAGTCCGCGCGCGCGGTCGTTGGGGCGGCTGGTGTTGCAGCAGTTGCGTGCCGGTGGGTTCGCCGGGCCGATCGGTCTGGTCAATCCGCGCTATGCGTCGATCGATGGTATCGAAGCGTCGCCTTCGATCGCCGCGTTACCGTTTACCCCGGAACTTGTGGTGATCGCCGTGCCGCCGGAGGACGTGGCAGGCACCGCCGAGGCTGCAGCCCGGGTGGGCGTGAAGGCCGCGATCGTGCTGACGCGCGACATGGGCGAGGGCGCGGGGTCTCACAACGCAGCGCTGGCCGAGGTCGCGCGTGCACGGGGGCTGCGCATCGTCGGGCCGAACTGTCTCGGCGTGATCGCACCGCACGCCAAGCTGTTCGCGAGTTTCGCCGCGCATGCGCCGATTCCCGGCGATCTAGCACTGATCTCGCAATCCGGCGCGGTCGCTGCCGGCATGATCGAGTGGAGCCGCCCGCGCGGCATCGGATTCTCCGCGGTGGCATCACTGGGTGATGCACTCGACGTCGACTTCGCCGATCTGCTCGACTATTTCGCAACCGACCGGCATACCCGCGCGATCCTGTTGTACGTCGAGCGTGTCCGCGACGCGCGCAAGTTCCTGTCCGCTGCCCGCGCGGCGGCACGCGCAAAACCCGTGGTCGTGGTGAAGCCCGGCCGGCATGCGCGACGTGACGCCGCGGCGATCACACGCGCGGCGGCCCTCGCCACCCCCGACGCGGTCTATGACGCGGCGTTCCGGCGCGCCGGGTTGTTGCGCGTCCACGCGCTCGACGAACTGTTCGCCGCGGCCGAAACCCTGTCGCATCTGGGCGGCGTGCCCGGCAACCGGCTCGCCGTGATGACCAACGGCATCGGCGTCGGCATGCTCGCACTCGATCGGCTGGTCGATCTGGGCGGTACACGCGCGTCACTGTCGGAGGCGACGATCGGTAAGCTCGATGGCGCGTTTCCGCGTGGCTGGTCGCGGCGCAACGCCGTGGACATGCTCGGCGATGCCGACGGCACTCGCTATGCCGCCGCCCTGGAGGCGCTGCTCGACGATCGCGACAACGATGCGGTGCTGGTGATGCAGGTGCCCACCGTGCTATCGGATCCCGATGAAGTCGCGAGCGCCGTGGTGCGCACTGTGCAGGCGCGTTCGCACACCGTCGCGCGCAAGCCGGTGCTCGCGGTCTGGCACGGCGAGCAGCCCGAGGCGCGCAAGACGCTCGGCGATGCCGGCATTCCGGTCTACGACAGCGAGGCGGATGCGGTGCGCGGCTTCATGTATCTCGCGCGTCACCACGAGGCGCAACGTGCGCTGATGGAAACGCCGCCAAGCCTGCCGGACGATTTCGCGGTCGACCTGCCGGCGGCACGCGCTGTCGTCGAGGCGGCTCTGGCATCGGAGCATCGCCTGCTCGATCCGGTGGCGACCGCGCGCCTGCTAGGCGCCTACGGTATTCCGGTCGCCGAGGTCTCGCGCGCACGCGACGCCGATGCAGCGGTCGCCGCCGCGGACGTGCTGTTCGCGCGTGGCGTCACGGTCGCGGTGAAGATCGATGCGGCCGACATTCCGCACAAATCCGATGTCGACGGCGTGCGCCTGAACCTCACGACGCCGCAGGCCGTGCGTCAGGCGGCCGAAGACATCCTGCAGCGCGCACGCACCTTGCAGCCCGCTGCGCGGATCGACGGCGTTACCGTGCACGCGATGATCGTGCGGCCCAAAGCGCGTGAACTCATCGCCGGTATTGCCGACGATCCGACGTTCGGCCCGGTGATCGTGTTCGGCCGCGGCGGTACGGCCGTCGACGTCATCGACGACAAGGCCTTGATGCTGCCACCGCTGGACCTGCGCCTCGCACACGAGCTCATCGGGCGTACGCGCGCGTCGCGGATTCTCAAGGCGTATCGCGATGTGCCGGCGGCCGACGAACGCGCCGTCGCGCTGGTGCTGGTGAAGCTCGCGCAGATGGCGGCCGACATCCCGGAGTTGCTGGAACTCGACATCAACCCGCTGCTCGCCGATCGCGACGGCGTGATCGCGGTCGATGCGCGCATCGCGCTCGCGCCGGTCAAGCGGCTGCACAAGGGGCGCGGACATCCGCGTTTCGCGATCTTTCCGTATCCGGTGGAGTGGGAACGCACGATCACGCTGTCGAACGGGAACACGGCTTTCGTGCGGCCGGTACGCCCGGAAGACGAGGCGATGTTCCGGCGCTTCTTCGAACAGGTCAGCACCGAGGATCTGCGTCTGCGTTTCTTCAGCGCGGTGCGGCATTTCAGCCACGAGTTCATCGCGCGGCTCACCCAGCTCGACTACGCGCGCTCGATCGCGCTGGCGGCGATCGACCCCGACACCGGCGAGATGCTGGGCGCGGTGCGTCTGCTCGCCGATGCGAACTACGACACCGGCGAGTACGGGATCATGGTGCGCTCCGACCTCAAGGGCGCCGGGCTCGGCTGGCGGCTGATGCGGATCATGATCGAGTACGCCCGCTGGCAGGGGCTGCGCGTCGTCGAGGGCCAGGTGCTGCGCGAGAACACCACGATGCTGGCGATGTGCCGCCAGCTGGGATTCTCGATCACCACCGATCCGGACGATGCCACGGTCGCGATCGTGCGACTGCCGGTCGAGGGCGCCGACGCCTGATGCGCGTCAGTGGTCCGTGCGGCGCGAGCCGGATTGCTTGCCGCCGCCATCCTGCTTGTTGACCGTGGCCCAGGCGATGCGCTCGGCATCCGCCTCCGACCGGCCCTTGTCGCGCTCCGAAGCCTCGACGTGTTCAGCCTGTCGTTTCTGCTTGTCGGTGTAGGACGATTTGTCGCCGCGGGGCATGACGGTGCTCAATCGATGGGAGCGGACAGCCTGCGCAGGAACACGTGAGCAGCGGGTCGAATCCGCGTGCAGGAATCGTGGATCGGGCGCAGTCACTGCGACCGAAGCGACGATAATGCAGCCGTGCGCAAGATCCTCCACATCGACATGGACGCGTTCTACGCTTCGGTCGAGCAGCGCGACGATCCGTCGCTGCGCGGTCGGCCGGTGGTCGTGGCCTGGCGCGGCGCGCGTTCGGTGGTCTGCGCCGCCTCGTATGAAGCCCGTCCGTTCGGGGTGCGCTCGGCGATGCCGGCGGTCACCGCCGAGCGCCTGTGTCCGGACGCGGTGTTCGTGCCGCCAGATTTCGCCCGCTACAAAGCCGTGTCGCGGCAGGTGCGCGAGATCTTCCACGCGCACACCGACCTGGTGCAGCCGCTGTCGCTGGACGAGGCCTATCTCGACGTCACCGATCCGAAGATTCCCTCGCCAAGTGCCACCGCGACCGCGGAGGCGATCCGCGCGCAGATCCGCGAAGCGACGCAACTGACGGCCTCTGCCGGCGTGGCGCCGAACAAGTTCATCGCCAAGATCGCTTCGGACTGGAACAAGCCTGATGGTCTTTACGTGGTGAAGCCGGCGCAGATCGACGCGTTCCTGCTGCCGCTCAAGGTCGGCCTGATTCCCGGCGTCGGCAAGGTCATGGAAAAGAAGCTGGCCGAGCTCGGCGTCGCCACGGTCGGCGATCTGCGCGGTCTGTCGCGCGAGACGCTCGAGCGGCGCTTCGGCACGTTCGGGGTGCGTCTGCACCAGCGCGCACTCGGCATTGACGACCGGCCGGTGGAACCGGATCAGCCGGTGCAGTCGATCTCGTCGGAGGACACGTTCGAGACCGATCTGCCGCTCGAGGCGCTGGCGCCGATGATCGAGCGGCTCGCCGAGAAGACGTGGACGGCGACGCGCAAGACGGCGCGCGTCGGCCGCACCGTGGTGCTGAAGCTCAAGACCTCGCAGTTCCGCATCCTCACGCGCAGTTTCACGCCCGATGCGCCGCCCGCGTCGCAGGCGGAACTGACGCGGATCGCGCTGGCATTGCGCGAGCGCGTCGAGCTGCCGGCGTCGACGCGGTATCGGCTGGTCGGTGTGGGGATCGGCGGCTTTCGCGAACCGGATGAGTTGCCGGTGCAGGCGGGGTTGTTCGAGGGGTGAGTGCGATTAGCGAGGAATTTGCAGCGATCTTCGCCCTCACCCGACGCGCTTTGCGCGTCGACCCCGGATCGAGTCCGGGGCAGGCTCTCTCCCAGAGGGAGAGGTGCCAATCAAAGGCGGGTCTCGCGCGCTGCCACGCAAACGTCGACGCACTGGCCTCTTCTGCGACGCCTTCCGCTACGTCAGCCGATCACGCGCTTGAACGGCGGCAGCGCATCGAGGATGCGTTTGCCGTAGCGGCGGTTGAGCAGGCGCGAATCGAGGATCACGACGCGGCCGGTATCGGTCGAGGTGCGGATCAGGCGACCGGCGAACTGGGTCAGCGTGCGCAACGCATGCGGAATCGCGATCAGGTTGAACGGGTTCTGCCCGCGCGCTTCGAGCCATTCTCCAAGCGTCGCGGTCTGCGGATCGGTCGGTACCGCAAAGGGCACCTGGGTGATGACGACCGTCGTGCAGGCCTCGCCCGGCAGGTCGAGACCTTCGCCGAACGAGTTGAGGCCGAACAGCACCGAGCCCTTGCCGGCGGCGATGCGCTCGAGATGCGCGGCGACGACCTGCGATTTGTTGCCGCTGCTCTGCACCTGGATCGCGTCGCGGCGCGAGGCCGGCATCAGTTCGGCGACCTTCTCCATCTTCCAGCGCGAGGTGAAGAGCACCATGCTGCCCTTCTTCCAGTCGAGTTCGCGCGCCAGCCATTCGGCGACGGCCTTCGGGTGACCTTCGCGATCGTCGGGCGCCACCGGGAACTGCGGCACCACCAGCTGCGCCTGGTTCGGCAGGTCGAACGGCGACGGCAACGAGGCTGTCTCGGCGTGATCGGGCAGGCCGGTGTCGATCGCGAACGACTGGAAATCGCCGCCGCCGGTCAGCGTCGCCGAGGTCATCACGACCGAGTCGATCTCCTTCCACAGCAGCGTGCGCAGCACGTGCGCGGCCGAGACCGGTGAGCAGTGCAGGGCGAGATCGCCATCGCGCGTGGCGGTGATCCAGCGCGCCATCGGCGGCGCACCCTCTCGGTCCCCGCGGCGCCAGCCGGCCCACAGTTCGTGCTGCTGCTCGACCATTTCCAGCGCCATGCCGAGGCTGCGCTGCAGCTTTTCGCGCGCCGGATCTTCCTGCTTGGTCCGCGCGACGGCCTGTTGCGCGGCGTGCACCCAGTTGAACAGGGCGCGCGTGTCTTCGCCGAGGGTTTCGATCGCGTGCGCCCAGTCGTCGGGCAGGCGACCGAGCGGTGCGCGCCACATCGGGTCGCGGTCGCCGGGTTCGGGCTGCCAGACGCGGTCGACGTCGAGCTGGAACGCTTTGAGCCCCTTCGACACGCGCGACGCGAGTTCGATCGCCTCGTTCGGCAGCAAGGTACCGATGCGTTCCTTGTCGACCAGACGATAACTGCCCGCGATCAGAATCTGCATGCGGCTGGTGCGCTTGGCCATGTCGGCCAGGGGCAGGCGCGCCGCGCCCTGGTCGATCGCGACGTTCGCCACGTGGTGGCCTTCGTCGAGCACCAGCAGCATCTCGCCGGGCGGCGCCAGCAGCGGCTGGCCGTTCTCGATGTCGCCCATCGCCAGCGACGACAGCAGCAGCGCGTGATTGGTCACGACGATCTGCGCTTCGCGCACGGTGGTGCGGACTTTCAGCACCGGGCACTGCTGGGCGAAGCTGCAACGGCGCCCGGCGCAGCTCGATGCGGGCGTGGTGATACGGGTGCGCAGCGCGGGCGACACGGGTTCGGGCGCAGTGTCGAGATCGCCGTCCCACTGCCGGTCCGCATGCGCTTCGAGCAGGCGCCGCGCCGCGTCGACCTCGTGCGGCGCTAGCGGTCGGTCATAGAGCTGGCGCTCGTAGTCGCCGCCTTCGTCGGGCCCGGCGCCATCGAGCAGCATCGTGCCCTGGCTGTGCTCGGCATGCAGTTCGGCGGCATTGCGCGTGCACAGATAGCGCGTGCGGCCCTTGGCCAGCGCGACGCGGGCCTCTAACCCGGTCGCGGCGAGAAACGCAGGGATGTCGCGTTCGAACAACTGCGACTGCAGGGCCACGGTACCGGTGCTGATCACCAGTTTCTTCTTCGTCGCCAGCGCGATCGGCACGCCGGCGGTCAGATACGCCAGACTCTTGCCGACGCCGGTCGGCGCTTCGGCGATGCCGATGCCGCCCGAAGTCGCGAGCGCGCGCGACACCAGTCCGATCATCGCGCTCTGCGAACGGCGCGTGCTGAAGCCCGGCGTGTTCGCCTGCAGCTTCGCGTATGCGGCGCGGATGTCGGCCTTGAGCGCGTCGTTCAGCGCGCGCGGCGGCGCGTCGGCCGCGGTCGTGGCCGGCAAGGTGGAGTCGGAATCGCCCATGCGCCCATTGTCCCACGCCACGTCGCGCGGACCGAGACCGGGATGCTGAACATTTCTGCGTAGACGATCGGCAGCCTGCTAGATTTGCCTCAGGAAACGACGGAGCGGGCAATGGGAACGGAATCGAAGGATCTGGACAGCTTCGTACGCGATGCATTGGCGCGTGGCGCGGATCGCAAAGCGGTCGCTATCGCCCTGGCACACGCCGGATGGCCTGCCGAGCAGATCGAAGACGCACTGTCCCGGTATGCGGATGTGGCATTCGGGGTGCCCGTGCCGCGACCGCGTCCCACGCTTTCGGCGCGCGATGCCTTCCTGCACCTGGTGCTGTTCACCTCGCTTTATGTGGCCGCCTGGCAGCTCGGTAGCCTGCTGTTCGACCTCGTGAACCTGGCGCTCCCTGATCCGACGGATCTCGACTATAAAGTGCAGCGTCGCGGCCAATCGATGCGGTGGGCGGCGGCTTCGGTTGTCATCGCGTTCCCGTTGTTCGCATTCGTTGCGCACAAGATCTCACGCGAGCTGGCGCGCAATCCGGTCAAGCGACTGTCCCCGGTGCGTCGCTGGCTGACGTACATGACGTTGTTTCTGGCCGCCGCCATCGTGGTCGGTGATCTCATCACCCTGGTCTACCACGTGTTGGGCGGCGAACTCAGTATCCGCTTCCTGCTCAAGGTACTGATCGCGGGCACCATCGCCGGGGCGATCTTCGCGTTCTACCTGCTCGACCTGCGTCGCGAAGAAACCGCGCCATGAATGTGTCCCGGTTCGGGCGCGGTCTCGTCATCGCGGGTGGGCTGGTCGCCTCCGTGACGGTGGCGGCGACTCTGTGGTTGACCGGTTCGCCCGGCGCCCAACGCGACGCACGGCTCGACACCGCCCGCGTCCGTGACCTGCGCGCGATCGAGCAGGCGGCCGGCACGCACCTGCGGAAGAACGGCGCGCTGCCCGCCACGCTGGCGGACGTGCCCGGCGCCGACCTGCGCCGGGTCGATCCGGTGACCAGCGCGGCGTACGGATACCGCGTCATCGCGCCGGATGGCGTGGAACTGTGTGCGGTGTTCACTGCCGACAATGGGCAGCCGCTGCGTCAGATCGAACCCTGGGTGCGTCGCGACTGGCCGCATGTGGCCGGACCAGCCTGTTTCGAGCGCCGCCTGGATCGGCCATCGCGCGCTGAAGAATGAGTGGTATGCGCCGTCAGTCGGCGCCGTTGACCGTCCCGCTCCGAGGTGCGTCTTCCAGCATCACCAGCCGATGGCCGTCGAGCCGGTATTCGAGTGCCGCCTGGATCGACTGCAGCTCGCGCACGTGCGTGCACAGGGCATCGGCCTGCGCTTCCAGAGCGGCGCTGCGGGCTTCGATCTTGCGGTCCAGATCGGCTTCCATGCGTTCGGCGCGCGCGTCCATGCGGCCGGCGCGGCCGGTGAACACCTGCCACATCACGCTGCGGCCGAGGCTGCCGGTCATGCGTTCGGCCGCCTCTTCGATGCGCGACTCGAAACCGTCGCCGAACACGTCCTGGTCCCAGCGCCCGGTGCCGAGCGTGGTGTCGATGTAGCCGAGCGTATCGGTGCGGAAACGTTCCACCTGGCGCACCTTGCGCGCGCTGCCGGTCATCACTTCGACCACGCCCGCCAGCGCATCGAACGCGATGCCGGTGCTCTCGCGCGCGACCGAGGTGACCTGCGGCATCAGCGTGCGTGCGCCCGATTCGAGCCGGCGCAGACGCGCGGCATCGGCGGCGCTGACCGTCTGCACCGCGCGGTCCACGCTGAGCGTGCCGTCGTGGAAGAAGATCTCCTTCGGCATGCCGCTGTCGCGGTAGAGCCACACGCCGCCGGTATCGACCAGCACGTTGTAGGGCGTGGAAATCTCGCACTGGTCGGAGGACAGCCGCGGCGTGGTGTCGTCTTCGGCAGCAAGGGCCGTGGTCGACGCGATGACGAGTGCCGCAGCGAGCGCGACGCGATTGAAAGACATGGGCAGCGTTCCCTGTTGCGTGTGCGCGAGCATCGGGCCATCGCGGCGCGCTATCGCGTGCTTGAAGTCACGGTGACGCATGGGCGCCGGGATGGATGGATCAGCGCGCGCCGCGTCGGCGCCCGCTGGTGGCCAGGCGCTTCTGGAAGTCGGCCGCGATGTCGGCCAGCGTCACCGCGGCCAGTCGCGCGCGCAGCAGGGCTTCGGCCTCGGCCATCGCGCCGGTGAGGTGGGCGTTGACGGCTTTCTCGACGAGGCAGTCCGGGTCGTCGTTGGCCAGTCCGAATGCGAACGGGGCCGGCGATCCCAGTGCCGTGTGGATGTCGAGCAGGGTGATCTCGGCGAGCGGTGTCGCCAGCGACCAGCCGCCGCCGTGGCCTTTTTCCGAACGGACATACCCGTGGTCGCGCAGGCCGGCCATCGTGCGACGCACGACGACCGGATTGGTGCCCAGCATCGCCGCGATCTCGTCCGAGGTCGCGCGGCCGTCGGCCTCCGCCAGATGGATGAGGACGTGGAGCATGCGGCTGAGGCGGCTGTCGGGGCGCATGGGGCAGGGAGCAGGACGGGCGATCACGATACCGCAGCCGCATCACGATACTTGTCGAGTTGCATGATGCGAGAACCGAGTGCATCATGAAACAACTGAAGTGACGTGAGGTGCGGAATGCGCTACGACGCAGTGATTGTGGGTGGCGGGAGTGCCGGACTGTCGGCGGCGCAGGCGCTGGCACGCGCGCGCCGTCAGGTGCTGGTGATCGATGCGGGGCAGCCGCGCAACCGGTTCGCGGCCGCTGTACACAACGTGTTCGGGCATGACGACACGCCACCGGCCACGCTACTGGCGCAGGGACGCGCGGAATTGCTGCGCTACCCGACCGCGACGGTCATCGCGGGCCAAGCCATCAAGGCGGCCACCGATGCGGCCGGGTTCTCGATCGTGCTTGAGGACGGCCAGATATTCGAGACCCGCACCGTGATCCTGGCGGGCGGCGTCCGCGATGTGTTGCCGCCGCTCGACGGTCTGCAGGCGCGTTGGGGGCGCAGCGTGCTGCATTGTCCGTACTGCCACGGCTTCGAAGTCGCCGGGCGTGCGCTCGGTGTCTTCGCAGGCGATGCGATGGGCCTGCACCGCGCGCTGATGCTTCCCGACTGGGGCCCGACGACCTGCTTTCTCGAGAATGGCTTCGAGCCCGACGCCGACGATGCGCGCAAGCTCGCCAACCGCGACGTGCGACTCGAACGTGCGCCGGTGGTCGAATTGCTGGGCGATGCGCCGACGCTGTCAGGTGTGCGTCTGGCCGATGGTCGCCGCGTGGCGATCGATGCACTGTTCGTCGGCTCGCGTGTCGAACCGGTCGACGGTCTGGCCGACATGCTCGGCTGCGCGCAGGACATGGGCATGCTGGGACCGCATCTGCGCGTGGACGCGTTCAAGCAGACCACCGTGCCGGGCGTATTCGCGGCCGGTGATCTGAGCCAGCCGATGCACAGTGTGCCGCTCGCGATGGCATCGGGTCTGCTCGCGGGCGTCGGTGCACACCAGGCATTGATCGCCGCCGCCGCGGCCTGAGCGCGGGTTTCATTGGGGGTTTGCAGCGTCGCGCCGATACTCGATCGATGCATCGCATCTTCTCCCTGTGGCTGGTTTCGTTGTGTGTCTGTTTCGTCACCGTCGCGCCCGCCACCGCGCAGACGCAGGAGGCCGACCGCCGCGCTGCGCTCGAGAGCGTTCTCGCCGACGCCACATCACTGACGCCGCTGCGGACGGTGCTGGTGGCGCGTGACGGTGCGCTGCTTGCCGAGCGCGGCTACCACGGCGCGTCGACCACGCGCCCGGCCAATATCAAGTCGGCTTCCAAGACAGTGATGTCGGCGCTGGTCGGCATCGCGATCGACCGCGGGCTTCTGGACGGCGTGGACCAGCCCGTCGCACCGCTGCTGGCAGATCGCCTGCCGCGCGATCCCGATCCGCGTCTGGCCCAGATCACCATCGGCCATCTGCTGTCGATGCAGGCCGGGTTGCAGTCCACGTCGGGCCGGGGCTACGGGCGCTGGGTCGCGCAGCGCGACTGGGTACGTGACGCGCTCGCGCAGCCGTTCGTCGACGAACCGGGCGGCGGCATGATCTATTCGACCGGCTCCACGCATCTGCTGTCGGCGGTGCTCGCCCGCGTGGGCGGCAAGCCGGTGCGCACGCTGGCGCGCGACTGGCTGGGCCCGCAGGCGGGGTTCGCGATCGCGTCCTGGGATACCGATCCGCAAGGCCTGCACTTCGGCGGCAACCAGATGGCGATGACCCCGCGATCGCTGCTGGCGTTCGGCGAGATCTATCGCAACCACGGCCGCGCGTCGTCAGGCGCGCAATTGATCCCGGCGAGCTGGATCGCGCAGTCGTGGGTGACGCGTACGCGCTCGGTCTACACCGGCGACGGCTATGGCTACGCCTGGTTTGCGAGACGGATCGGCGATCACGACGTGCGTTTCGCCTGGGGCCATGGCGGGCAGATGCTCTACATCGTGCCGTCATTGAACCTGACGGTGGCGATGACCTCCGACGAGACCGCCGCTGCCGGCTCCGGCCACCTCGCGCATCTGCATGCGCTGATGGGCCGGATCATCGCCTCGCAGGACGGCTGACCGGACGCGTCTGCCTCAGGCCGCAGTCCGGATCGCCGCGTTGGCCGACTCCACACTTGCCGCGAGTTCGTGCTGGCGGAACGGTTTGCTGAGGATCGTCAGGCCCGGGTCGAAGTCGGCCATGCTGGTGTAACCGGACACGATCACGATCGCCGTCTCCGGGAACCGCGCGCGCACGGTGCGCGCGAGTTCGGCGCCGGTCATGCCGGGCATCAGATGGTCGGTGACCAGCACCGCAGGCATCAGGCCGTCATCGAGCGCGCGCAATGCCTCTTCTGCGGAGCTGGCTTCGATGATCCGGTAGCCCATGTCCTCGAGTGCGTCGGAGGTGCACATGCGCACCGAATCCTCGTCGTCGACCACGAGCGCGGTGCCGCGGTTGTCCCCTGTGATGTCCACTGTCGTGTCCTCGTTGCTGGATGTGGCGCCGGGGCGCGAGCCTACCGGCAGCCACAGATGGATGGTGGTGCCCGTGCCGGGCGCGCTGTCGATCGTCAGCCGGCCGCCGAGCTGCGAGGCCAGGCCGTGCGCCATCGACAGGCCCAGGCCGGTGCCCTTGCCGATGCCCTTGGTCGAGAAGAACGGCTCGATCGCGCGCTGGCGTGTCTGCTCGTCCATGCCGCATCCAGTGTCGGTGACCGACACCACGACATAGCGGCCGTGCGCGATGCGAGCGTCGTCGGAGACGCGTGCGTTGCGCGCACCGAGCGTCAGCGTGCCACCTTCGGGCATCGCGTCGCAGGCGTTCACGCTGAGATTGAGGATCGCCATTTCCAGCTGGTTCGGATCGGCCACCGCAGGCAGCAGATCGTCGGCGATGTCGAGTGCCAAGCGCACGCGCGGGCTGCTGGAACTGTCGACCAGGTCGGCCATGCCCGAGACCAGCGTGGCCACATCGATATCGAGGGTTTGCAGTGGCTGGCGACGCGCGAACGACAGCAGGCGCTGTACGAGCGTCGCAGCGCGATCGGCCGACTGGCGGGCGACGCCGATCATGCGCGAGCGGCGCTCGGCCTGCGCGCCCGGATCGGCGGCCAGATCGAGCGCGGTGACGATCGGCGTCAGCAGGTTGTTGAAGTCGTGCGCAAGGCCGCCGGTCAGCTGGCCGATCGCCTCGAGCTTCTGTGACTGGCGCAGCGCCTCCTCGGCGTTGCGGCGATCCGTGGCATCGATCGCCTCGGGCACCACGGCGATGAGCCGGCCGTTGTCGTGGATCGGACGCAGCGAGAAATCGTGGTTGCGGCGACCGCTGGGCAGATCCAGCTGCACCTCGTCGCGGACCGTTTCACCGGCGACTGCACGATCGAACATCGCGCGAATCCGTGCCGGCATGCCGGGGGTGCCGCTGAACCAGCGCGTCTCCCACAGGGGCACGCCGACCAGATCTTCGAAGCGTGCGCCGACGGCCTGAAGGACCGGGCGGTTCGCGTCGGTGACGATACCGTCGGGCGTGCACATGCCCTGCAACTGGTAGCTGGTCTCAAACAAGGTGCGCAATTGCGCCTGGGAACGCGCAAGCGCGTCGGCGGCCGCGTTGATGTCGGTGACGTCGCGCGCGCTGCAGTAATAACGGCCGCCCTCGGGCGTGGCCACCCATGACAGCGTGCGCAGGCCGCCGGCGCGTGTATGCCAGCGGTTCTCGAAGCGCAGCACCGGTTTGCCGGCGCGCAGCGTCTCGAGCACGGACTGCGTCACCGCGTGATCGTCGGGACTGACGTGGTCCATCCAGCGACGGCCCACGAGCGCATCGACCGGCCAGCCCAGCAGCTGTTCCCAGGCTGGGTTGACGGTTTCGATGATGCCGTCGGGGTCCACGACGGCGAGCAGGTCGGGTGTGACCTGCCAGGTCAGCGAGCGCTCGCGGGCGCGTTCGATGACCTGCCGTTCCAGATCGCTGTTGAGGCTGCGCAGCTCGGCTTCGCGGGCCTGCAAGGCGACATCCGACAGATGCCGCGCGGTCACGTCGACGCCCTGCACGAAGATGCCGACGACGTCATGACCGTCGTTGATCGGCTGGAACACGAAATCGACATAACGCTCGGCCGACGCGCCGCCGGGCGTGGTCTGCACGATGTACTGCGCACTGTCGGCCGAGAACGCCTGTCCGCTGCGATAGACCCGGTCGAGCAGCGTGAGATAGCCCTGACGCACCGCGTCGGGCAAGGCATCCGCCACACGCTTGCCCAGCACGTCGCCGCGGTCGCCGATCAGGGTCTTGTACGCCGGATTGACGTAGGCAAACACGTGTTCGGGAACGGTCAGCATCGCCATGAACGTCGGCGCCTGATCGAACATGCGGCCCATCTGCGCCACGTCGGCCTGCAGACGGCGCTCGGTCTTCACCTTGCGGGTCACGTCAGTGGTGATGTTGAGCAGGCCGACGATCCGGTCGTGCTCGTCGCGAACCGGCGAATACGAGAACGTCCAGAACGTCTCTTCTGGAAAACCGTTGCGCAGCATCGTCAACAGCATGTCTTCGTGCAGCGTGGGCACGCCTGCGAACACGCTTTCGACCAGCGGACGGATATCGTCCCAGACGTCGGACCAGATCGTCTGCAACGGCTGGCCGAGCGCCTGTGCTTCCTTGGCACCGAGATGCGGGGCGTAGGCGTCGTTGTAGAACAGCGTCAGGTCCGGGCCCCAGCACAGGCACATCGCGAAACGCGACTCGAGCATCAGGCCCAGCGCGGTACGCAACGACTGCGGCCAGCTGTCGATCCGGCCGAGCGGCGTGGTCGACCAGTCATGGGCTGCGATACGCCGCGACATCCCGCTCGTGCCGGAGAGAAATTCGAGCTGGGCGGGGTGCGCGTTGGAGGTCACGAAAGGCGCGGCAAGTTCAGGACCGCGCATCCTGCCATAGGGTCCCGTGGTGACGTGATGACGACATCAACACCGGCGCTCCTGTAGTGCGGCGGCGTTGGGAATCGCATGCCCGGCAGCGGTATTGTCGAACACTACCCAGGCATCGACAGGGCCGGCGCGCACTGCAGTTGCAATCGCGTCGAGCGCGTCGGCGTCATAGTCGCTGTAGTAGATCTTCGGACGGCCGTGCCAGCGCCAGTAGCCGAATCGTGCGCTGCCGCCGGGCTGCGCATCATCGCCGTGACGGGCGGGATCGGCGGCCACGCGGGCGACATGATCGCGCGCGAGCAGCGCATCGGCCTGCGGCGTGAGCCAGCTGGCGTGTCGCGCCTCGCAGGCCACGCGACCGGGCCAGCGCCGCGCCAGCATCGCGAAGAACCTGGCCGCTGTGCGGGCGTCGAAGGCCAGACTCGGCGGCAGCTGCACCAGCACGCAGTCCAGTTTGTCGCCGAGGCCGCCGGCCGCAGCGAAGAATGCATCGAGCGCGGCGCCGCAACCGGTCAGCCGCGCCTCGTGGGTGATCGTCTTCGGCAGCTTGATCGAGAAGCGGAAACCGGCCGGCACGCTGGCCGCCCAGCGGGCGTAGGTCGTGGCGCGATGCGGCTTGTAGAAGGACGAGTTGATCTCAACGGCGTCGAAGCGCGTGGCATAGCGTGCCAGCATGCTGTCGCCGGCGCCGAACAGCGCCGCATCGCACGACGCGATCGACCAGCCCGCACAGCCGATGCGGATCACCCGTCGCCGCGCTTCGGCTTCGGGTAAGGCTGAGCCTGCAGCACACGGGCGAGGTGCACCGCGTTGGAGGCAATCGTGGCGATGGTGTCGGTGACCTTGTCCGGGGGCGTCTTCAGATCCTGGTAGTCGACGGAGCCCATCGCCTCGCCGACCCAGTACGGCGGGCTGCCGCCGGGAATCGTGAAGCCGACATCGGTCAGGCCCTGGTAGAGCTGCGCGCAGACGTGGTGGGCGCCGTCTTCGTTGCCGACCACGGCGGCGACCGCGACCTTGCCGAACGTGGGATACACGCCGTCGTCGTCGATCTCGCCCAGCACCGCGTCCAGCCGTTCCAGCACGCGCTGGGCAATGCTCGAGGGGTGGCCCATCCAGATCGGCGTCGCCACGACCAGGATCTCCGCGGCCATGATCCGCTTGCGCAGTTCCGGCCACTGGTCGCCATCGCCTTCGTCGGCGCTGACGCCCGGTTTGACGTCGTAGTCGGCGACGCGCGCGCTGCCGGTCTTCGCACCGTGGCTCGCCATGGCCGCCAGTAACTGGTCGAGCATCTTCTGTGTCGACGACGGCGCGTCGCCGGATTTCAGGGTGCAGTTCAGGCCAAAGGCAGTGATGGACATGCGCGGACTCGCAGCGAAAGGGAGATGAGGAACTGTCCGCGGCGTGGCGTCCAGCCCTTGTCATCGCGTCGTGTTCAGGCCGTTGGCGCTGAACGCCCCGCACCGCTGCAACGCTGTGGTCGACACACGCCGATGACGCCGATGTTGCGATGCACAATAATTGCGGGTCATGTCCCGGAGACCCGTCATGGCCAGCGCACCGGCGCTTCCCGATCGCCGCACCCGCACCCTGATCCTGTTCGCGCTGGCGATGGGCGGCTTTGCGATCGGCACCAGCGAATTCGCGATGATGGGGCTGATGCCGAACCTGACGCGCGGCTTCGGTGTCGACGAACCTGCGGTTGGCCATCTGATCAGCAGCTACGCGATCGGCGTCGTCGTCGGCGCACCGCTGCTCGCGATCCTGGGCGCGCGTCTGCCGCGGCGGCGTCTGCTGCTGGCACTCATGGGGTTCTACGCGCTGGGCAATCTGGCCAGCGCGCTGGCGCCGAACTACGCGACGATGCTGGTCGCGCGCTTCGTCGCCGGCCTGCCGCATGGCGCGTACTTCGGCGTGGCGATGCTCGTGGCCGCGTCGATCAGTCCGCCTGCGCAACGCGGCGCCGCGGTCAGTCGCGTGCTGCTGGGCCTGTCGATCGCGATCCTCGTCGGCAACCCGCTGGCGACCTGGCTCGGCCAGCAGTTGAGCTGGCGCTGGACGTTCGCGCTGGTGTCGGTGCTGTCGGTGCTGACCGTGGTGCTGGTCGCGCGCTTCCTTGCGCCCGATCCCGCCGAGCCGGCGCAGACGCCGATGCGCGAACTGCGCGCGTTCAACACCTCGCAGGTCTGGTACGCGCTGCTGATCGGCGCGGTCGGCTTCGCCGGCATGTTCTGCGTCTTCAGTTATCTCGCGCCGACGCTGATCAACGTGACGCGTGTGGCCGAGTCGTGGATTCCGGTGGCGCTGGCGGCGTTCGGTGTCGGCGCGATCCTCGGCAACGTGGCAGGCGGCTGGCTGGTCGATCGCCTGCAGTTCCGCGCGGTGCCGGTGATCCTCGGCTGGTCGCTGCTGGTGCTGCTGCTGTTCCCGCTCGCGACCGCCGCGCCTTGGTCGATCCTGCCGGCCATCGTCGCGGTCGGCACGATGGGCGCGCTCGCGCCGGTGCTGCAGACGCGCCTGATGGATGTCGCCGGCGAAGCGCAGACGCTCGCCGCCGCGTCCAACCATGCCGCGTTCAATACCGCGAACGCGCTCGGGCCATGGCTCGGCGGCATTGCGATCAGCGCCGGACTGGGTTGGACCTCGACCGGTTACGTCGGCGCCGCCACCGCGGCCGCGGGCCTGCTGATCTATGCCTGGGCGCGTCGCGCCGAACGTCGTCGCCAGCCCGACGCGCCCTCGACCTGCTGACGCAGCGGCGCGTCGCCTTCACGTCCGTCGCCCGCCGCGCTGCCGACACTGCGCGTTGAATCCTGACGGGAGTGCGACATGGCAACGCGAAGCAGCAAGGGCGCGAAAGACGCGCAGACGATCGCGAAACTGATCGAGGACATCGACATCACGATGTTCACCACCGTGGGCCCGGGTGGCTATCTGGTGAGCCGGCCGCTGTCGACGCAGAAGGCGCAGTTCGACGGTGAGCGCGTGTGGTTCTTCGTCGCCTCCGACAGCCCGAAGGTCGCCGAGATCGCGCGCAATTCCAAGGTCAACCTGGCGTACGCGTCCAAGGGTCGCAACACCTACGTCTCGATCACCGGCGATGCCTACGTCAACGAGGATCCGGCGAAGATCGAAGCGTTCTGGAACGATGCGCTCAAGGCTTACTTCCCGCGCGGCGTCAACGATCCGAAGCTCACCCTGATCGAAGTGCAGGCGCACACCGCCGAGTACTGGGACGGCCCGGGTTCGCTGATCGGCAAGGCCATCGCATTCGCCGTCGCGCGCGTGACCAAGCGCGAGGAAGTGATGGGCGAGAACCGCATCGTCAATCTGCGCGGCCCGAACAAGACCTCGAAGCTGCCGCCGTCGCACGCGGATGCCCGCGGCGGTGCGAAGAAGGCGGCCAAGAAGACCACGAAGCAGGCCGCCAGCAAGACCGCGGCACCGAAGCCGGCTGCGAAAAAGGCGACGGCGGCAAAGAAGGCCGCGACCCAGCGCACGGCCAAGACCGGCAAGCGCGCGGTGAAGAAGGCCGCCGCGCGAAGCTGAGTCGCAGACCCGCGCCGATCGCGATCCGGTGTGCCGCGGCCCTGTCGCCGCGGCACACTACGCCGCCCGATCTTCCGAGTCCTGTCATGGCCGCGCACGAATACGAGTTTGATCCCGACGACAACTTCTCCTTTGGCGCGCCCGAGCGCGACGACGGCGAAGACGAGGCGCATGACGGCGACCTCGAGGCGATCGCATGGCAATGGCTGCTGCGCATCAATCCAGGTGACGAAGATGCCGCCACCCAGCAGTTCCAGGCGTTCCGCGAAACACTGGGCGACGACGATGCACAGGACGCCGTGCAGGCCGCGCTTGAGTCGGCGACCGACTGGCGCGCGAGCTTCCGCGTGCCCGAGGACGAGCGCGCAACCCTGATCGACGCGATCGACACGCTCGCCGAGCGGTTCCGTGTCGAACTCGACTGGGGCGTCGAAGATCCAACCGACGACGTCGCACTGGGCAGCGCCTCGACCCACGCCCTGCTCGACACCGCCTACGACCAGCTGCGCGTGGCCGGTTACACGCTGTGGACATGGGATACGGGGGACGACAGCGTCGCCGGTGTCATGGCGCCGCGCGACGACGATGAGGGCATGCGTGTTATCGGCCATGCGCTCGGACTGGACGTGCGCCCCGGCGCTGGCTGAACTGTTGGCTGAACGCGCGGCTTGAACACGCCGTTCGCAGATTCCCTGTTACGTTGCCGCTGTCCGTCACCGCATGGGAGGGTGCGATGGACAGCCGAACCGTCTATACCGCCTGGGGTTGCGCCTTGTCGCTGGCCGCTGCGTGCATGGCGCCTGCCTGGGCGGCGGGGCCGGATGCGAGTGCAGAACCCCCGAGCGCGGTCGTCGATGGCGATCAGCGTGCCGCGTGGCTGCAGCCGATCCGCACTGATCGACCGATCCGCCGCATGTCGGCACTGAAGACCGAATATCGCCGCATCCGCGAGCTACGCCGCGAACAGATGCAGCCCGAGTACGAGCGTCGTCTGGCCTCGTCAGGCCAAGACGCCGCGGAGGCCTGGCGCGAAGACACCCTCAAGCACATCGCCCGGCGCGATCTGCGCGATCTGCGGGCGCGTCTGGATCGTTGAGGGTGTGTCGTCCGCCCGCAACCGGGCAGCGCGCGCTGGCGCGCATCCGCTAGCGCTGGATATCCGGCGCTGCGTTCGTGGCGTCAGATTGTGCAACTGCGGCGTTCGCATCTGCCTGATCTTCTGCATCCGCGTCGAGTCCGGCGTCGGCATCGTTCTCGCCCGGTGACAGCGCGAGCTCGACCAGGATCGGAAAGTGGTCCGAGCCGATATCCGGCAACCGCTGCATGCCGACCAGGGTGAAATGCCGGCTGTGGAACAGATGGTCCAGCGGCCAGCGCAGACCTGGCAGCTTGGCGTGGAAGGTGTTGTACATGCCGCGGCCGATGCGCGGATCGAGCAGGCCACTGAGCTTGCGGAACAGGCGCGTGGTGCGTGACCACGCCACGTCGTTGAGATCACCGGCCACGATCACCGGCAGCGTGGCCTCGTGCACGGCGCGTCCGACGATCACCAGCTCGGCATCGCGATCCACCGAGCTGTCGGATTCGGTCGGGCTGGGCGGGCGCGGATGCAGCGCATGCAGGGTGATGCGGCGGCCGCCGTCGAGTGCCAGCGTGGCGTGGATCGACGGGATGTCGTCTTCGACCAGATAGCGGATCTCCGCATCGTGCAGCGGCAGCCGCGAATACACGTGCATGCCGTAGAGGTTGTCGAGCGGGCAGCGCAACACGTGCGGCAGCGCATCGGTCAGCACGTCCAGGCGTTCTTCCCACCAGGCATCGGTCTCGACCGCGATCAGCACGTCCGGCTGCTGCGCCCGCACCACCGCGATCAGCGGATCCGCGTTGCGGTTGGTGGTCAGCACATTGCTGGCCATCAGCCGGATGCGCACGTGCGCATCGGCCGGCGCGTCTTCAACCTCCACGCGCGCCATGCGCGTGTACGGGATGATCCACCACGCCTGCCACAGCATGCAGGCCGCGTTGACGACGACGATCGCCAATGTCCAGGGGTCGTCGACCGGATGTAGGCCGAGGTGCAAGGCCAGCACCAGCGCCGAGAGCAACAGCAGCTGCAGGCGGGGAAAATCGAAGCCGCGGATCCACCACACGCCGCTTCGGATGGTCGGCACGAGGGTGGCAATGGCCAGCAGCGCGGTGACTGCGGCGAAGATGAGGGTCAGCATCGTGCATCGGGCGGCGACGGAAACGAAACTATGAACACGCGTGCGCTGCAGGCGTGTGAATCCGGGACGCGCCTTTGCGTCCGCCGCGGCTGGTGGTCGGCGACGGCGGCTGCGACCATATCGGCCCACCGCGCCGCAGCTGGTGGCATCCGCCGTCGGAGTTTTTCGTATGCCCCTGCGTTCGCGCGTCGATCCTTTCACGCTGATGCTGCTCGCCATCGTTGCGCTGGCGTCGCTGCTGCCGGTACAGGGACGTGCCGCAGCGGTCATGGATGTGGTGACGAACGCCGCAATCGCCGCGCTGTTCTTCCTGCACGGCGCACGTCTCTCGCGCGCGGCGATTCTCGCCGGCGCGCTGCACTGGCGCCTGCACCTCACGATCCTGGCGTGCACGTTCGCGCTGTTTCCGCTCATCGGCCTGCTCGGCAGGCCATTGTCAGGCTGGTTGCTGACGCCGGAGCTCTATGTCGGCGTGCTGTTCCTGTGCACGTTGCCGTCGACGGTGCAGTCATCGATCGCTTTCACGTCGATGGCGGGCGGCAATGTGCCCGCCGCGGTCTGCAGCGCATCGCTGTCGAGCCTGCTCGGCGTTGCGCTGACGCCGCTGCTGATGGCGCTGTTGGTCGGCAGCGGGGCGGGGGCGATGGCGCATCCGTTCACCGCGATCGCCAAGATCATGTTGCTCCTGCTGCTGCCCTTCGTCGCCGGACATCTGCTGCGGCCGGTCGTCGGCGGCTGGGTCGAACGTCGGCGCGCACTGTTGCGCTGGACTGATCAGGGCACGATCCTGCTGGTGGTCTACACCGCCTTCAGCGCGTCGGTGATCGAAGGCCTGTGGCGCGACACGCCGGTGTGGACGCTGATCGCGGTGGCCGTCGTCTGCGCGCTGCTGCTCGGGATCGCGATGCCATTGATCGCATGGATCGCACGACGCTTCGGCTTCAATCGAGCCGACGAGATCGCGATCGTCTTCTGCGGTTCAAAGAAAAGTTTGGCGACGGGGCTGCCGATGGCGAAGCTCATGTTCGCCAGCGGTGGGCTGGGCGCGATCGTGCTGCCGATCATGATCTACCACCAGATCCAGCTGATCGTCTGCGCGGTGGTGGCGCGGCGATATGCAGCCGGCACAGCGCAGACGACCGCGCGCTGAGCCATCGCGTTGCGAACGGACGCGCCCGGTCGGGCGCGCCCGTTCCGGCCGCCGCGTCAGCGGTTCAACGCACCCATGCCCGCTGCGGGATAGCGCGTGCCGGACGCCGCGTCCGGCGGGAAGATCGCATCGATGCGGGCCAGATCGTCCTCGGTCAGATGGATGTCGAGCGCGGCGATGTTCTCGTCGAGGAAGCCGATGTGCTTGGTGCCCGGAATCGGCACCAGATCGTCGCCCCGCGACAGGACCCATGCCAAGGCCAGCTGGCCCGGGGTCACGCCGTAGTCCTGCGCGATCGCCTGCACCGACTCGACCAGCGCGAGATTGCGGTCGAAGTTCTCGCCCTGGAAGCGCGGCGAATGGCGGCGGTAGTCATCGTCGTCGAAGTCTTCGATATTGCGGATCGTGCCGGTCAGGAACCCGCGCCCGAGCGGCGAGTACGGCACGAAGCCAACACCGAGTTCGCGGCAGGCGGTCAGCGTGCCGTTGGTCTCGGGATCGCGCGACCACAGCGAGTACTCGCTCTGCAGCGCGGCGATCGCGTGCACCTTGGCCGCGCGCCGCAGCGTGTCAGCCGAGGCCTCCGACAGACCCAGGTGCCGCACCTTGCCCTGTTCGACCAGTCGCGCCATCGCGCCGACGGTGTCCTCGATCGGCACCTGCGGATCCACGCGGTGCTGGTAGTACAGATCGATCGTCTCGATGTTGAGCCGCTTCAGGCTGGCCTCGCAGGCCTGCTGTACGTACGCGGGCGAGCCGTTGATGCCGCGTGCGTGCGGATCTGAGGGATCGAGCTGGATGCCGAATTTGGTCGCGATGAAGACATCATCGCGGCGCCCGTCGATCGCGCGGCCAACCAGGGTCTCGTTGGTGTGCGGGCCGTACATGTCGGCGGTGTCGAGCAGGGTGATGCCCTGGTCGAGCGCGTGCTTGATGACGGCAATCGCGTCGGCATCGCTGCCGCGGCCGCCATAGAACGCGCTCATGCCCATGCAGCCGAGTCCGATGGCCGAGACGGTAGGGCCGCCGAGTCCGAGGGTGCGGGTCTTCATCGCGGGTCTCCGTCGTGAATGCGAACGCGCACTGTGCAGGTCGGGATGGCAAGCCGGTGTCGAGGCGGCGCCCGCGTGTACTGCCCGCCGTGCGCGCCGCAACGCGGAGAGCCTGCGTTCAATCCGGGTCGCGTGTCGTCGTCCCGGACCTCGCCGCGGGACGGCTCACGGCGCCCCGAGGCACATTCCGCAGCAGCGCGACCGCCAGACACAGGCCGACGACGAGATAGGGCAGGCCGGTCGGCACCCACATCAGCAGGCCCGCGAGTTGCTGGTCGCGGAACGCATCGAGGCCGGCGAGCAATGCGCGGTCGGTGTAGGCCGGATACAGCAGCCGCGGCGAGAACGTCAGCAGCGCGCCGAGAAATCCCATCAGCATCATCGCCGTGACCAGCGCGACGAGTCCCCCGGTCGCGCCGCCATCACGCGTGCGCAGCCGATGCAGCACCGCGCTCCAGAACCACAGACCGGCGAGCAGCACGCTGGCGAGCATCGTGCGGTGCAGCGGTTCGCTTACCAGCGCCGCCGAGGTCGCTGCAGGCAGATGCCACAGCCACATCGTGCCGACATGCACGAGCGTCGCTGCGCCGAGCTGCGCGTTGGCACAAGCGCCGATCGGCCCCAGCGTGCGTGAGAGCCGCGTGGCGATGGGGGCCGGTAGCGCACAGGCCGCGACTTTGCCGGGCCGGGCGATCAACAACAGCGGCGGCGCCCACGCCAGCAGGGTCATGTGCTGAGCCACATGCGCCGACAGTGCGTAGGCCGCGTAGGTGTCCAGCGGCCACACCAGCGCGAGGCCCAGCAGGAGCATGCCGGCCGCGAAGGCGAGCGGTCCGCGCCATCCGCGCGCAACGCCAGCGCCTTCAGACGCATGGCGCAGACGCACCAGGCCTGCGCTGTACACGATTGCCGTGACCATCAGCGGCAGCAGCGTCCACATCGACAGCGTCCACGCGTAACCCAGCGGCGGTGGCGGACCGTCCGGCATCGCCGCGCCGGCCGCCGATGCGACCAGCAGGAGCGCCAGGCCGACAGTGACCGGGACGAAGACAGCGATACGCGACATGGCGCCGACCCTAGCAGCCGGCGGCGGGACAGTGCGTCGACGCGCACGCGGCCCCACACGCACGTGATGCGCCTGCGCGTAGGCTGCGCGATTCGACGATTCGTGGAGCGCCGGTGTACTTCTGGCTCAAGGTCCTGCACATCCTGGCGATGACGGTCTGGTTCACCGGGCTATTCTTCCTGCCCCGCCTGTTCGTCGCCCGGCACCGCCGCGAGATCGATTCCGATCCCGCGTACTGGAATCCGGTGGCCAACACCCTGTTCTTCCGGATCATGACGCCGGCAGCGCTGCTGACGATCACGTTCGGCGGCATCCTGATCGCCTGGAATCCCAGCGGCGCGTGGCTGGTGCTCAAGCTCGTGGTCGTCGCGGGGGCGGTGCTGCTGCATCTGTACATGGGCCTGCTGCTCTACGAGCTGGGCCACGACCGCTGCCGGCATGGGCCGACGTTCTTCCGCATCATCGGCTGGGTGCCGCTGGTGTTGTTGCTGCTGATCGCCGGATTGACGGGGGCGAAGCCGCAGACCCTCGGCGATCTGCCGGCGCCGCCGTCGCGCAATGTGGATGTGGAGGATGTGGTGCCCGGGCTTGAGGATGAGGCAGCTCGGCCGTAGCGTTTTCCTTTTGCTTCGCTGTGATCGCTCCCACGCGAGCGCGACGCAGCGGCGCATCCCGCAGACCCGTAGGGCGCCGCACATCCATGTGC
>NZ_CEEDOV010000016.1:0-16448 GCF_979256585.1 Luteimonas sp. AC640a
ACGAAGGTCTGCGCTTCGCGATTCGCGAAGGCGGCCGTACCGTCGGCGCCGGCGTGGTGGCCAAGATCATCAAGTGATCCGACGGCCCGGGTGCGCACACGCACATCCGGGCCGACGTTCATTCCGGCGTGAGCCGGGATACAGTGGTTTCTGCAGGGTGCCAACCCCGTTGAAGCCGCGACAAGGCGGGCCGGAACCCCGGTCCGCCTTCGCCGTCTAAGGGTGTCCGAAGCCGGTTGTTGTTCCAATCCGTACGCCAGTAGCTCAATTGGCAGAGCAGCGGTCTCCAAAACCGCAGGTTGGGGGTTCGAGTCCCTCCTGGCGTGCCATTCGCGGAATTGTCCGCGCGGGTCCGGACGCGTTGTGGTCCACCCGTCAACCGAGCAGTCGCAAACCGATGAGTCGCCGGGAATTGAACAGCAGAGTTGAACAATCCAAGGGTGCGTCTTCGACGGACCTCGCCAAGTACGCCGCCGCGATTCTGCTCGTTGTCGCCGGCGTGTTTGCCTTTTACTGGTTCCAGGCGCAGCTGGCCACGCCGGTGCGCAGCATCATCGTCGCCGTGTGCGTCGTGGCTGCCACTGCGGTCTTCCTGACGACGGGCAAGGGTCACAAGACCCGTGATTTCTTCTCGGAGACCCGCTTCGAGATGCGCAAGGTCGTCTGGCCGACGCGTCAGGAGGCGATTCGCCTGACCTGGATCGTGATCATCGCCGTGGCGATCATCAGCCTGATCCTGGCCGGCTTCGACCAGATCATCCAGTGGCTGATCCGCCTCGTTCTGAGGCAGTGACGGAGTAACGATTCAGATGGAAACCGAAGGCGTCAAGCGCTGGTACGTCGTGCATGCCTATTCCGGCTTCGAGAAGTCGGTGGCCCAGGCGCTGCGCGATCGCATCGTGCGCACCGAAATGCAGGACAAGTTCGGCGACGTGCTGGTGCCGACCGAAGAAGTGATCGAGATGCGCGCCGGGCAGAAGCGCCGCTCCGAGCGCAAGTTCTTCCCGGGCTATGTCCTGGTGCAGATCCTGACCTCCGACGAGGGCGGTATCCCGCGCATGGATAACGAGAGCTGGCACCTGGTCAAGGAAACGCCGAAGGTGATGGGCTTCATCGGCGGTACCGCCGATCGTCCGCTGCCGATCCGCGATGAAGAAGCCGCCGTGATCCTGGATCGCGTCCAGGAAGGTGTCGAGAAGCCGCGTCCGAAGGTGCTGTTCGAGCCGGGCCAGATGGTCCGCGTGACCGATGGTCCGTTCAACGACTTCAACGGCGTGGTGGAAGAGATCAACTACGAGAAGAGCCGCCTGCGCGTCGCCGTGCTGATCTTCGGCCGTTCGACCCCGGTCGAGCTTGAGTTCGGGCAGGTCGAGAAGGCCTGAACCCCGTCGCGCCCGTTTGTGACGGGCGCGCGAAACCCTGCTATAGTGCGCGGCTAACTGTCTGGCCGCGCCGGGCAACCGCACAGGCCGCCGTATGGGCGGCCTTTCGCGCGAGATGGACAACGTGAATCCGGGACACGTGATTCCCGGAACGATGGGGAGCCTGATTCCAGGCGCTTGCACCCGGAGAGTAGAAGACAATGGCGAAGAAAGTCGTCGGTTACATCAAGCTGCAGGTCAAGGCCGGTCAAGCCAACCCCTCGCCGCCTGTCGGTCCTGCGCTGGGTCAGCGCGGCCTGAACATCATGGAGTTCTGCAAGGCGTTCAATGCAGCGACTTCCAAGCTCGAGCCGGGTCTGCCGACTCCGGTCATCATCACGGCCTACTCGGACCGTACCTTCACCTTCATCACCAAGAGCACGCCGGCATCGGTGCTGCTGAAGAAGGCGGCGGGCGTGGCTTCGGGCTCCAAGCGTCCCAACACCGAAAAGGTGGGCAAGGTGACGCGCGCGCAGCTCGAAGAGATCGCCAAGGCGAAGGAAGCCGATCTGACGGCGGCCGAGCTGGAAGCAGCAGTGCGCACCATCGCGGGCTCCGCCCGTTCGATGGGCCTGACGGTGGAGGGCTGAGACCATGGCACAGACCAAGCGACAGAAGAGCATCCAGGCTGCCGTGCAGCCGGGCAAGAACTACGCCATCGATGACGCCCTGAAGATCGTCAAGGACAACAGCAGCGCCAAGTTCGCCGAAGCCGTGGACGTCGCCGTCCGCCTCGGCGTCGACGCGCGCAAGTCCGACCAGCAGGTGCGCGGCTCGACCGTGCTGCCGCAGGGCACGGGCAAGAGCGTCCGCGTGGCAGTGTTCGCGCCGGCCGGTGCCAAGGCTGACGAGGCCCTGGCCGCCGGTGCCGACATCGTCGGCATGGACGACCTGGCCGAGAAGATGCAGGCCGGTGACATCAACTACGACGTCGTGATCGCGACGCCCGATGCGATGCGCGTCGTCGGCAAGCTCGGTACGGTCCTGGGCCCGCGCGGCCTGATGCCGAACCCGAAGGTCGGTACCGTCTCCGCGAATCCGGGTGAGGCAGTGAAGAATGCGAAGGGCGGCCAGGTCCGTTACCGCACCGACAAGGCCGGCATCATTCACTGCACGATCGGCAAGGCCGACTTCGATGCGGACAAGCTGAAGGAAAACCTGCAGGCGCTGCTGGCCGACCTGGTGAAGGCCAAGCCGGCCACTGCCAAGGGCCAGTACCTGCAGAAGATCTCGGTGAGCTCGACCATGGGTCCGGGCGTCGCCGTCGACCAGTCGTCGCTGAGCATCGCGCGCTGATCCACATGCAATAAACGCGTCGTCCCGTTCGCGGGGCGTCGCGATTTGGGGGCATCGCAACGGATCGTCGATCCGGTGCGGCGCCGTCAAAGACCGCAGGCGCGGTGGAGATCGACGTGGCGACGGGCAGGGATGCTCGAACTGGCAGGGAATCGCCGCCACCGATGATCGAGACCGCTTAATCCCGAGGTGCTTGCACCGACAGGCCTGCGTAGATGGTGATGCCCTTCTGAAGTTTTCTGGTCAG
This sequence comes from Luteimonas sp. AC640a, assembly GCF_979256585.1. Taxonomy (NCBI): domain Bacteria; kingdom Pseudomonadati; phylum Pseudomonadota; class Gammaproteobacteria; order Lysobacterales; family Lysobacteraceae; genus Luteimonas; species Luteimonas sp. AC640a. The sequence continues at coordinate 2,965 of NZ_CEEDOV010000016.1, forward strand.
ACACTCGTCCAGCCAGGCAGAAGGCCACCACCGGGATGCTTCGCGCATCCCCGGCCTCCAGGGATGGAAGTCGCTCAGGACCGCAAGCGGCAGGAGCCGTGAGCGGAGTTCACAATGAGGAGTGATGAATGGCTCTCAATCTGTCCCAGAAGCAGGAAGTTGTCGCCGAGCTGGCAGAAGTCGCCGCGAACGCCCACTCCCTGATTGCTGTCGAGTACGTGGGCACCACGGTCAGTCAGATGACCGCGATGCGCAAGAAGGCTCGTGAGACCGGTGTGTACTTGCGCGTTGTCAAGAACACCCTGGCCGCACGCGCAGTGGAAGGTACCAACTACGAGTGCTCCAAGGACTCGCTGGTGGGCCCGCTGCTGTATGCGTTCTCGACCGAGGAGCCCGGCGCAGCCGGTCGCCTGATCAAGGAATTCGCGAAAGACAACAGCAAGCTGGTGCCCAAGCTCGTCGTCGTGGAGGGCCAGCTGTATCCGGCCAGCCACGTGGACGTTCTGGCATCGCTGCCGACGCTCGAGCAGGCGCTGTCGATGCTGGCCCGCGTGCTGTCCGAACCCGCCGCGATGTTCGCCCGTGCCGTCAAGGCCGTCGGCGACAAGCAGGGCGGTGGCGAAGAAGCGCCTGCGGAAGAAGCAGTCGCCGAAACGGCCTAAGTTCGACCTGTCGGTTCAACGAAACCTATCCCAGAAAATTTTTCAAAGGTAATCACAATGTCCCTTACCAACGAACAGATCGTCGACGCCATCGCCGAGAAGTCCCTGATGGAAGTGATGGAGCTGGTCAAGGCCATCGAAGAGAAGTTCGGCGTCTCCGCCGCTGCTCCGGTTGCCGCGGCCGCTGCCGCTGGCCCGGCTGCCGCTGTCGAAGAGCAGACCGAGTTCACCGTCATCCTGAAGGCCGCCGGCGAGAAGAAGGTCGAGGCCATCAAGGTCGTCCGTGCCATCACCGGCCTGGGTCTGAAGGAAGCGAAGGACCTGGTCGAAGGCGCGCCGAAGGAAGTCAAGGAAGGCGCCACGAAGGAAGAAGCCGAGAAGATCAAGAAGGATCTTGAGGCTGCTGGCGCGACCGTCGAAATCAAGTAAGCAGCACCTTGGCATCGCAGCACATGCTTGCGATGCACCGGGGCCGGGGGCGAAAGCCCCCGGCCCTTGGTCGTTCCTGAAATCGGGCGACCTGAAACACGCGCAACAAGACAACTACGCAGTTGTCAGTGGGTAGTAGCGGGAGATGGCGTGCTGGTGCCGGCAATACCAGCGACTACCCAGTGACAGCTCCATGTTCCGGATCGCGAGTCGATCCCATCCGATCCAACGAGGCGTACTCCCCATGACGACGTCCCAGCTCCCGTCGAGCCAGCCGCAGACCTACTCGTTCACCGAGAAGAAGCGCATCCGCAAGAACTTCGGCAAGCGCCGCGAGATTCTCGAGGTGCCGTTCCTCTTGGCCATCCAGGTCGATTCCTACCGCGAATTCCTGCAGGCCGATCGCGATCCCACCAAGCGTGAAGACCGTGGCCTCCACGCCGCGCTGAAGTCGGTGTTCCCGATCGTCAGCTACAACGGCTACGCCGCACTCGAATACGTCGGCTACAAGCTCGGCGAGCCCGTGTTCGACGAGCGCGAATGCCGCAACCGTGGCCTGAGCTACGGCGCCCCGCTGCGCGTGACCGTGCGCCTGGTGATCTACGACCGTGAGTCGTCGCAGAAGGCCATCAAGTACGTGAAGGAGCAGGAGGTCTACATGGGCGAGATTCCGCTCATGACCGAGAACGGCACCTTCATCATCAACGGCACCGAGCGCGTCATCGTCTCGCAGCTGCACCGTTCGCCGGGCGTGTTCTTCGACCACGATCGTGGCAAGACCCACAGCTCGGGCAAGCTGCTGTATTCCGCGCGCGTCATTCCGTATCGCGGTTCCTGGCTCGACTTCGAGTTCGACCCGAAGGATGCGCTGTTCACGCGTATCGATCGCCGTCGCAAGCTGCCGGTGTCGGTGCTGCTGCGCGCGCTCGGCTACAACAACGAAGAAATGCTCAACGAGTTCTTCGACATCAACAGCTATCACATCCTGCCGGAAGGCGAGGGCGTGCAGCTGGAGCTGGTGTCGGAGCGTCTGCGTGGCGAAACGCTGAACTTCGATCTGCTCGACGGCGAGAAGGTCATCGTCGAAGCCGGCAAGCGCATCACCGCGCGTCACGTCAAGCAGCTCGAGGCCGCGGGGATCACCGCGCTAGCCGTGCCGGACGACTACATGGTCGGCCAGATCCTGTCGCACGATGTGATCGATCCGGCGACCGGTGAGCTGGTCGCGACCGCCAATGACGAGATCACGCTGGAGACCCTCGAGGCGCTGCGCAAGGCGTCGATCGAGGCCATCGGCACGATCTGGGTCAACGATCTCGATCGCGGTCCGTACCTGTCGAACACCCTGCGCATCGACTCGACCAAGACGCAGCTCGATGCGCTGGTCGAGATCTACCGCATGATGCGTCCCGGCGAGCCGCCGACCAAGGATGCCGCGCAGAACCTGTTCCACAACCTGTTCTTCACCTTCGAGCGCTACGACGTCTCCGGCGTCGGTCGCATGAAGTTCAACCGTCGTCTGGGCCGCAAGGAAACCGAAGGCGCGTCGGTGCTGTACGACGCGAAGTACTTCGCCGAGCGCAAGGACGAGGATTCGGTGCGCCTGCGCGGCGAGTTCGGCAAGACGTCCGACATCCTCGACGTCATCCGCGTGCTGACCGAGATCCGCAACGGTCGCGGCGTCGTCGACGACATCGATCACCTCGGCAACCGCCGCGTGCGTTCAGTCGGTGAAATGGCCGAGAACGTGTTCCGCGTGGGCCTGGTCCGCGTCGAGCGCGCCGTGCGCGAGCGCCTGACGATGGCCGAGGCCGATGGCCTGACCCCGCAGGAGCTGATCAACGCCAAGCCGGTCGCGGCGGCGGTCAAGGAATTCTTCGGCTCCTCGCAGCTGTCGCAGTTCATGGACCAGAACAACCCGCTGTCGGAAGTCACGCACAAGCGTCGTGTCTCGGCCCTCGGCCCGGGCGGTCTGACCCGCGAGCGCGCGGGCTTCGAAGTGCGCGACGTGCATCCCACGCATTACGGCCGCGTCTGCACCATCGAAACGCCGGAAGGCCCGAACATCGGCCTGATCAACTCGCTGGCGACGTTCGCGCGCACCAACCGCTACGGCTTCCTCGAGACGCCGTACCGCAAGGTCATCGACAGCCGCGTCACCGACGACATCGAATACCTGTCGGCGATCGAAGAGAACGACTACGTCATCGCACAGGCCAATGCCGTCCAGGACGACAAGGGCACAATGACGCAGCAGTTCGTCGACTGCCGCTTCCAGGGCGAGTCGCTGCTCAAGCCGCCGGCGGAAATCCATTACATGGACGTTTCGCCGATGCAGACCGTGTCGGTCGCTGCCGCGCTCGTGCCGTTCCTCGAGCACGATGACGCGAACCGCGCACTGATGGGCGCCAACATGCAGCGCCAGGCCGTGCCGACGCTGCGTGCGCAGAAGCCGCTGGTCGGTACCGGCATCGAGCGCGCCGTGGCGCGCGACTCGGGCGTGACCGTGAACGCCCGCCGTGGCGGCGTGATCGAGCAGATCGACGCAGGCCGCGTCGTGGTCAAGGTGCATGAAGAAGAGATCTCCGGCGAGCACGATGCCGGCGTCGATATCTACAACCTGATCAAGTACACGCGTTCCAACCAGAACACCTGCATCAACCAGCGTCCGCTGGTCGTCGTGGGTGACGTGGTCGCGCGCGGCGACGTGCTGGCTGACGGTCCTTCGACCGATATCGGTGAGCTCGCGCTGGGCCAGAACATGCTCGTCGCGTTCATGCCGTGGAACGGCTACAACTTCGAAGACTCGATCCTGCTGTCGGAGCGCGTCGTCAAGGAAGACCGCTACACGACGATCCACATCGAGGAAATGACCGCGGTCGCCCGCGATACGAAGCTGGGACCGGAGGAAATCTCCGCCGACATCCCGAACGTGTCCGAGAACGCGCTCAACCGTCTCGACGAATCCGGCGTGGTGTACATCGGTGCGGAAGTCCGCGCCGGTGACATCCTGGTCGGCAAGGTCACGCCGAAGGGCGAGAGCCAGCTGACCCCGGAAGAGAAGCTGCTGCGTGCGATCTTCGGTGAGAAGGCGTCCGACGTGAAGGACAGCTCGCTGCGCGTGCCCCCGGGCATGGACGGCACCGTCATCGACGTGCAGGTCTTCACCCGCGACGGCATCGAGAAGGACAAGCGCGCGAAGCAGATCGAAGAGTCCGAGATCAAGCGCGTCAAGAAGGACTTCGACGACCAGTTCCGCATCCTCGAGAGCGCGATCTATGCGCGTCTGCGTTCGCAGATCCAGGGCAAGGTCGCCAACGGCGGTCCCGGCCTGAAGAAGGGCGACACGGTCAGCTCGCTGGTGCTCGACGGCCTGAAGAAGTCCGACTGGTTCCAGATCCGCATGAAGGACGAGGACGCGGCCGACGCGATCGAACGTGCGCAGAAGCAGATCGACGCGCACCAGAAGGAATTCGAGAAGCGCTTCGCCGACAAGCGCGGCAAGATCACCCAGGGCGATGACCTCGCACCGGGCGTGCTGAAGATGGTCAAGGTCTACCTGGCCGTGAAGCGCCGCATCCAGCCGGGCGACAAGATGGCCGGCCGTCACGGCAACAAGGGTGTCGTGTCGACCATCGTGCCCGTGCAGGACATGCCGCACATGGCCAACGGCAACACGGTCGACATCGTGTTGAACCCGCTGGGCGTGCCGTCGCGTATGAACATCGGCCAGATCCTCGAAGTGCATCTGGGCCTCGCGGCCAAGGGGCTCGGCGAGAAGATCCAGCGGATGCTCGACGCGCAGGCCAAGGTGGCCGAACTGCGCAGCTTCCTCGACCAGATCTACAACCACGACAAGGCCGTGTTCGCACAGCGCGTCGACCTGTCGCAGTTCAGCGATGAAGAGCTGTTGCGTCTGGCCGGCAATCTGACCGACGGCGTTCCGATGGCCACGCCTGTGTTCGATGGCGCGGCGGAGTCGGAGATCAAGGCGATGCTCGAGCTGGCGGACATGCCAACCAGTGGTCAGCACCGTCTGTTCGACGGCCGCACCGGCGAGGCGTTCGAGCGTGAAGTGACCGTGGGCTACATGCACATGCTCAAGCTCAACCACCTCGTGGACGACAAGATGCACGCGCGTTCGACCGGTCCGTACTCGCTCGTCACCCAGCAGCCGCTGGGAGGCAAGGCGCAGTTCGGCGGCCAGCGCTTCGGCGAAATGGAAGTCTGGGCGCTGGAAGCCTACGGCGCGGCCTACACCCTGCAGGAAATGCTGACGGTGAAGTCCGATGACGTGCAGGGCCGCAACCAGATGTACAAGAACATCGTCGACGGCGAACACGAAATGGTCGCGGGCATGCCCGAGTCCTTCAACGTGCTGGTCAAGGAAATCCGTTCGCTGGCGATCAACATGGAGCTGGAGGAGCACTGAGGCAGGACGTCCGACGCGCGGCGCGTGAGCGTGCCGCGCGCGACACCGATCCAACACTGCCCAGGTTCCCCTTTCCCGGAGTAAAGACATGAAAGACCTGCTCAATCTCTTCAACCAGCCGCGCCAGATTCCGGACTTCGATGCGATCAAGATCGCGCTCGCCAGCCCGGACCTGATCCGTTCGTGGTCCTTCGGCGAAGTGAAGAAGCCCGAGACCATCAACTACCGCACGTTCAAGCCCGAGCGCGACGGCCTGTTCTGTGCCGCGATCTTCGGTCCGATCAAGGACTACGAGTGCCTGTGCGGCAAGTACAAGCGCATGAAGCACCGTGGCGTGGTCTGCGAGAAGTGCGGCACCGAAGTCACCCTGGCCAAGGTGCGCCGCGAGCGCATGGGTCATATCGACCTGGCCTCGCCGGTCGCGCATATCTGGTTCCTCAAGTCGCTGCCGTCGCGCATCGGCCTGATGCTGGACATGACCCTGCGTGACATCGAACGCATCCTGTATTTCGAAGCATTCGTCGTGACCGAGCCGGGCCTGACCCCGCTCGAGCGCAGCCAGCTGCTCAACGAAGAGCAGTACATGCAGATGCGCCAGGAACACGGCGACGACTTCGACGCCGCGATGGGCGCCGAGGCGGTCTACGACCTGCTGCGCACGATCGACCTGCAGGCCGAGATGGTCCGCCTGAAGGAAGAGATCGCCGCGACCGGTTCGGAAACCAAGCTCAAGCGTCTCACCAAGCGCATCAAGCTGGTCGAGGCCTTCATCGAGTCGGGCAACCGTCCCGAGTGGATGATCATGACCGTGCTGCCCGTGCTGCCGCCGGACCTGCGTCCGCTGGTGCCGCTGGACGGTGGCCGCTTCGCGACCTCGGATCTCAACGATCTGTACCGCCGCGTCATCAACCGCAACAACCGCCTGCGTCGCCTGCTCGAACTCAATGCGCCCGACATCATCGTGCGCAACGAAAAGCGCATGCTGCAGGAATCGGTCGATGCGCTGATGGACAACGGCCGTCGCGGCCGTGCGATCACCGGCACCAACAAGCGCCCGCTCAAGTCGCTCGCCGACATGATCAAGGGCAAGCAGGGTCGCTTCCGCCAGAACCTGCTCGGCAAGCGCGTCGACTACTCGGGCCGTTCGGTCATCGTGGTCGGCCCGACGCTGCGTCTGCACGAGTGCGGCCTGCCGAAGAAGATGGCGCTCGAGCTGTTCAAGCCCTTCATCTTCGCCAAGCTGCAGCGCCGTGGCCTCGCCACGACGATCAAAGCCGCCAAGAAGCTCGTCGAGCGCGAAGAGGCCGAGGTGTGGGACATCCTCGAAGAGGTGATCCGCGAGCATCCCGTGCTGCTCAACCGCGCACCGACGCTGCACCGTCTGGGTATCCAGGCGTTCGAGCCGGTGCTGATCGAAGGCAAGGCGATCCAGCTGCATCCGCTGGTGTGTACGGCATTCAACGCCGACTTCGACGGTGACCAGATGGCGGTCCACGTGCCGCTCTCGCTGGAAGCCCAGCTCGAAGCGCGTGCGCTGATGATGGCGTCGAACAACATCCTCTCGCCCGCCAACGGCGAGCCGATCATCGTGCCGTCGCAGGACGTCGTGCTCGGTCTGTACTACATGACGCGCGCTCTGGAGAACATCCCGGGCGAGGGCATGATCTTCGCGAACATTGCCGAAGTGCGTCGTGCGTTCGACAACAAGGCTGCCGGCCTTCACGCCAAGATCAAGGTCCGTATCAACCAGACCGTAATCAGCGAGGACGGTTCGCGAGAGAAGGTGACGTCGATCGTCGAGACGAGCGTGGGTCGTGCGCTACTGCTCGAAATCATGCCCGACGGCCTGCCGTTCGAGCTGGCCAACGTCGAGCTCAACAAGAAGAACATCTCGCGCCTGATCAACGCCTGCTACCGCCGTCTGGGTCTCAAGGACACGGTCGTGTTCGCCGACAAGCTGATGTACACCGGCTTCGGCAATGCGACGCGTGCGGGCGTGTCGATCGGTATCAACGACATGACCATCCCGACCGAGAAGGCCGGCATCCTGGTCGAGGCCGAGGCTGAAGTGCTGGAAATCCAGCAGCAGTATCAGTCGGGTCTGGTCACCGCCGGCGAGCGCTACAACAAGGTCGTCGACATCTGGTCGCGTACGAACGAACGAATCGCCAAGGCGATGATGGACACGATCGGTACCGAGAAGGTCCTCAATGCCAAGGGCGAAACCATCGACCAGAAGTCGATGAACTCGCTCTACATCATGGCCGACTCCGGCGCGCGTGGTTCGCAGGCACAGATCCGTCAGCTGGCCGGTATGCGCGGCCTGATGGCCAAGCCGGACGGCTCGATCATCGAGACGCCGATCATCGCGAACTTCCGCGAAGGTCTGAACGTCCAGGAATACTTCAACTCCACCCACGGTGCCCGTAAGGGTCTGGCTGATACCGCGCTCAAGACCGCGAACTCCGGTTACCTGACCCGTCGTCTCGTCGACGTGGCGCAGGACGTAGTGATCACCGAAGTCGACTGCGGCACGATGGACGGTCTCACCATGACCCCGATCGTCGAAGGCGGCGATGTGGTCGAGCCGTTGCGCGACCGCGTGCTGGGTCGTGTCGTCGCTGAGGACGTGTTCCTGCCGGGCAACGACGAGGATCCGATCGTCACCCGCAACACGCTGCTCGACGAGCAGTGGGTGCAGCGCCTCGAAGAGGCCGGCGTGCAGTCGATCCAGGTGCGTTCGACCATCACCTGCGAATCGGGCTTCGGTGTCTGCGCCAGCTGCTACGGCCGTGACCTCGGTCGTGGTCACCTGGTCAATCAGGGCGAGGCCGTGGGCGTCGTCGCTGCGCAGTCGATCGGTGAGCCCGGCACGCAGCTGACCATGCGTACGTTCCACATCGGTGGTGCGGCGTCGCGTGCAGCCGCCATCGACAACGTGACGGTCAAGACCACCGGCTCGATCAAGTTCAACAACCTCAAGCACGTGAAGCACGAGAGCGGCAACCTGGTCGCGGTCTCGCGTTCGGGTGAGCTCTCGGTGCTCGACGGCCACGGCCGCGAGCGCGAGCGTTACAAGCTGCCCTACGGCGCGACCATCACCGTCAACGACGGCGATGCGATCAAGGCCGGTCAGACCGTGTCGAACTGGGATCCGCATAACCACCCGATCGTGTCGGAAGTCGCGGGCTTCATCCGCTTCGTGGACTTCGTCGACGGCATCACCGTCATCGAAAAAACCGATGACCTGACCGGTCTGGCCTCGCGCGAGATCACCGATCCGAAGCGTCGTGGTTCGATGGGCAAGGATCTGCGTCCGATCGTCCGCATCGTGGATGCAAAGGGCAACGACCTCAACATCCCGGGCACCGACCTGCCGGCGCAGTACCTGCTGCCGCCGCGCTCGATCGTCAACCTGCAGGACGGCGACGCCGTCGGCGTGGGTGACGTGGTGACCAAGGTGCCGCAGGAAGCGTCGAAGACCCGCGACATCACCGGTGGTCTGCCACGCGTGGCCGATCTGTTCGAAGCGCGCAAGCCGAAGGACCAGGCGATCCTCGCCGAGATCTCCGGCATCGTCAGCTTCGGCAAGGACACCAAGGGCAAGCAGCGCCTGATCATCAAGGGCACCGACGGTGTCGATCACGAAGAGCTGATCCCGAAGTACCGCCAGATCATCGTGTTCGAAGGTGAGCACGTCGAGAAGGGCGAGACCGTGGTGGACGGTGAGCCGGGTCCGCAGGACATCCTGCGTCTGAAGGGCGTCGAGGAACTCGCGTCCTACCTGACCAAGGAAATCCAGGACGTCTATCGCCTGCAGGGCGTGAAGATCAACGACAAGCACATCGAGGTGATCGTTCGCCAGATGCTGCGCAAGGTCGAGATCACCGACGGCGGCGACAGCCGCTTCCTCAACGGTGAGCAGGTCGAGCGTCAGCGCGTGATCGAGGACAACGTCAAGCATCTCGCCAAGAGCGAGCTGCCGGCGAAGTTCGACCCGGTCCTGCTCGGCATCACCAAGGCATCGCTGGCCACCGAGTCGTTCATCTCGGCCGCGTCGTTCCAGGAGACCACCCGCGTGCTCACCGAGGCGGCCGTTCGCGGCACGCGCGACAGCCTGCGCGGTCTCAAGGAAAACGTGATCGTGGGTCGCCTGATCCCGGCCGGTACCGGCCTTGCGTACCACGCCCGTCGTCGTCGCGCCGCGTCCGGCCTGACCGACTCGGAAATGGATGCACTGTCGGGCAGCAGCACGACCAAGGCCGATGCCGAAGTCGCCGCCGCTGCACCGGCCGCGCCGGAGCAGGTAATGCTCGAAGACGCACCGGTGACGCCGACGGCTGACAACGACGGCGAAGCACGCTAAGATTGCGTCAAATTTGGTGGCCCCTCGTGGGCCACCCAGACTCCGAAAAGAGGCGCAGGACGCGGCTCGTATTCGGTCCAGGATGGACGGGAGACGTTGTATGCCGGGTGGCGCCCCTCGTGGGCGCGCCAGCGGCGGTATGACCCGCGTTGACGGTACTCGTCAGCGCGGGCTATACTTTTTCGTCTGACAGGCGGCCTATCCGTCTGTCTTCGTTTTCACCGGGCTCCGGCCCGAACCAAAGACCCGAGACCTGATGGCAACGATCAACCAGCTGGTGCGGAAGCCGCGCAGCCCCGAAACCTACAAGAGCACTTCGCCCGCACTGGCGAACTGCCCGCAGCGCCGTGGCGTCTGCACCCGCGTGTACACCACGACCCCGAAGAAGCCGAACTCCGCGCTTCGCAAGGTCGCCAAGGTGCGCCTGACCAACGGTTACGAAGTCATTTCGTACATCGGCGGCGAAGGCCACAACCTGCAGGAGCACAGCGTGGTGCTGATCCGTGGCGGTCGCGTCAAGGACCTCCCGGGCGTGCGTTACCACACCGTGCGCGGTTCGCTCGACGCCTCCGGCGTTGCGAAGCGTAAGCAGAGCCGTTCGAAGTACGGCACCAAGCGTCCGAAGGGCTGAGGAATAGACAATGTCGCGTAAAGGAAATACCCCGCAGCGTTCGGTGCTGCCCGATCCGAAGCACCATAGCGACACGATCGCGCGCTTCATCAACATGGTCATGAAGAGTGGCAAGAAGTCGATCGCTGAAAAGATCGTCTACGGCGCCATGGACGTGATCAGCGAGAAGAACGGCAATCCGCTCGAGCTCGTCGAGAAGGCGCTGGGCAACATCTCGCCGGCCGTCGAAGTGAAGTCGCGTCGCGTCGGTGGTGCCACGTATCAGGTGCCGGTCGAAGTGCGCGCTTCGCGTCGCATGGCGCTGGCCATGCGTTGGCTGATCGAGTCGGCGCGTAAGCGCGGCGAGAACAGCATGCCGCGCAAGCTGGCTGCCGAGCTGATCGACGCGTCCGAAAATCGCGGTGGCGCGATCAAGAAGCGCGAAGAAACCCACCGCATGGCCGACGCCAACAAGGCGTTCGCGCACTACCGCTGGTAAGCGGTCACGCGGGTCCCGGTTGAATCCGGGGCCCGTCGGCACCATCCAGGTGCCTCCAGGCGGTCACAGGCCGCACGCAGGATCCGAAGGCCGCCGCAAGGCGGCGTTCGTCCATTCAAGCGATTCCATCGCGAAGGCTCCGTGTTCCAGCGGGACTTCGCCATTCAATACGAGAAACCGACGTGGCTCGCACGACACCCATCGAACGCTACCGCAACTTCGGCATCATGGCCCACATCGATGCCGGCAAGACCACGACCTCCGAGCGCATCCTGTTCTACACCGGCGTCAGCCACAAGATCGGTGAAGTGCACGATGGCGCCGCCACCATGGACTGGATGGAGCAGGAGCAGGAACGCGGCATCACCATCACTTCGGCGGCCACCACGGCGTTCTGGAAGGGCATGGACAAGTCGCTGCCCGAGCACCGCTTCAACATCATCGACACCCCCGGCCACGTCGACTTCACCATCGAAGTCGAGCGCAGCTTGCGCGTGCTCGACGGTGCGGTGTTCGTGCTGTGTGCGGTCGGTGGCGTGCAGCCGCAGTCCGAGACCGTCTGGCGCCAGGCCAACAAGTACAAGGTGCCGCGCCTTGCGTTCGTCAACAAGATGGACCGCACGGGTGCCAACTTCGACAAGGTCGTCGAGCAGCTGAAGGCCCGTCTGGGCGCCTACGCCGTGCCGATGCAGGTGCCGATTGGCGCTGAAGACGGTTTCGAGGGCGTGGTCGATCTGCTCAAGATGAAAGCGATCCACTGGGATACCGCGTCGCAGGGCACGGAGTTCGAGTACCGCGAGATTCCGGCCAATCTGCTCGACATGGCAACCGAGGCGCGCAGCTTCATGGTCGAGGCTGCGGCCGAGGCCAGCGAAGCGCTGATGGACAAGTACCTCAACGACGGCGAACTGTCCGAAGACGAGATCGTCGCCGGCCTGCGCGAGCGCACGCTGAAGGTCGAGATCGTGCCGGTGTTCTGCGGTACCGCGTTCAAGAACAAGGGCGTCCAGGCGATGCTCGACGGTGTCATCCAGCTGCTGCCGTCGCCGGCAGACCGTCCGCCGGTGCAGGGCATCGACGACGACGAGAAGGAAGACACCCGCACCGCCGACGACAAGGCGCCGTTCTCGGCGCTGGCGTTCAAGATCATGACCGATCCGTTCGTGGGTTCGTTGACGTTCTTCCGTGTCTACTCGGGTGTGCTCAACGCTGGCGACCAGGTGTACAACCCGGTCAAGTCGAAGAAGGAGCGCGTGGGTCGCATCCTGCAGATGCACTCCAACAACCGCGAAGAGATCAAGGAAGTGCGTGCGGGCGACATCGCCGCCGCGGTCGGCCTGAAGGACGTGACCACGGGCGACACGCTGTGCGCGCAGGATCACATCATCACGCTCGAGCGCATGATCTTCCCGGAGCCGGTCATCTCGATGGCGGTCGAGCCGAAGACCAAGTCGGACCAGGAGAAGATGGGCCTCGCACTCGGTCGCCTGGCGCAGGAGGATCCGTCCTTCCGCGTGCGTACCGATGAGGAATCCGGTCAGACGATCATCGCCGGCATGGGTGAGCTGCACCTGGACATCCTCGTCGACCGCATGAAGCGCGAGTTCAACGTCGAAGCCAACGTCGGCAAGCCGCAGGTTGCGTACCGCGAGACGATCCGCACGCAGGATGTGAAGTCCGACTACAAGCACGCCAAGCAGTCGGGTGGTAAGGGTCAGTACGGCCACGTGGTCATCGAGCTGTCGCCGCTGACCGCCGAAGATCGTGCCAATCCGAAGCTGGCCGGCGACATCAAGGACGACTTCCTTTTCATCAACGACATCACTGGTGGCGTGATTCCGAAGGAATTCATTCCGTCGGTCGAGAAGGGCATCCGCGAAACGATCACCAGTGGTCCGATCGCCGGCTTCCCGGTCGTGGGCGTCAAGGTCAAGCTGGTGTTCGGCTCGTACCACGACGTCGACTCGTCGGAAATGGCGTTCAAGCTCGCATCGTCGATGGCGTTCAAGCAGGGCTTCGTCAAGGCGAGCCCGGTGCTGCTCGAGCCGATGATGAAGGTCGAGATCGTCAGCCCGGAGGATTACCTCGGTGACGTGATGGGCGACGTCAGCCGTCGTCGCGGCATCCTGCAGGGTCAGGACGACAGCCCGTCGGGCAAGATCATCAACGCGATGATCCCGCTGGGCGAAATGTTCGGCTACGCGACGACGCTGCGTTCGATGTCACAGGGTCGCGCGACGTTCTCGATGGAGTTCGATCACTACGCGGAAGCGCCGACGAACATCGCTGAAACCGTCATCAAGAAGTAATCCCTCGGGATTGGATTCCGGCGCCGCGAAGCGGTGCCGGAATTCCGGATCCCAGTTTCCAATCCCGAATCAATAGATAGAAAGGTGAATCACCATGGCAAAGGGTAAGTTCGAGCGCACCAAGCCCCACGTGAACGTGGGCACGATTGGTCACGTTGACCACGGCAAGACGACGCT
>NZ_CEEDOV010000017.1:0-9736 GCF_979256585.1 Luteimonas sp. AC640a
GTCGGCTCGCGTCCGGCGAAGACGGTTTTGCTTACTTTTGCCAAGACAAAAGTAAGCCGCGCGACAGCGCGGAAGCCGTGTACTTGATCTTCGCGCATCGCGCGTTCTGCTTTGAAGCGCGCAGCGCCGATGCGGAAGCCAAAGCTCAGATCAAAAGACAGAAGCAAGTGCAGGGCTTTTGCCCGCTGCGCGTGCAAGTCCCTTTTGGAGGGACCCAAAAGGAACCAAAAGGTCCCATCGCCGGACGCGATCCGCCGCGATACAGCCGCGGCGGTCCCCTGCGCTTCTCGAGCGACGGGGCACGCAGCCCAAACTCGCTGCGCTCAGACATGGGCTGCTCTTCGACCCCGTCGCCCTGCAATGCTCGGCTCGCTCTACGGCTCGATTGAGGTCAAAGGCCGGAAGCCAAAGCCAAAGCCAAAGCCAATGCCAATGCCAGAATCAAAGCCAAAGCCAGAGCGAGCGCCAAAGCCAAAAAAACATGGCGCCCGATCGGGCGCCATGTACTTGGAAAGGCCTATCAGCCTGCCGCAGCAGCAGGCTCCGTGTGCACACGCCGCGCACGACGGATCAAGCGCGCGCTGCCGTGACGCATGTCGTCGAGGATCGCGTAGATCGTCGGCAGGAACAGCAGGCTGACCACCGTCGAGAACGCCAGACCACCCGCCACCGCGCGCGCCATCGGCGAGTACGCCAGGCCGCCGAGCACGACGGTGTCGCTGAGCGAGATCGGGATCATCGCCAGGATCGCCGTACCCATCGTCATCAGGATCGGGCGCAGGCGTTCGCGGCTGCCTTCGACCAGCGCATCGATCCGCGACATGCCGCGGCGCCTGAGATTGTTGATGTGCTCGACCATGATGATGCCGTTGTTCACCACCACGCCCATCAACACGAGAATGCCGATGAAGGCCATCACCGTGAACGACGTGCCCGTCAGCCAGAACAGCCAGAACACGCCGAAGACCGAGAACACTACGCAGCTCATGATCGCGGCCGGGAACAGCAGCGATTCGAACACCGCCGCCATCACCACGTAGATCATGATCACCGCGATCAGCAGGTTGAACATCATCTGCCGGCTCGCCGCCGCGTCGTCCTCGAAGCCGCTGCCCGAGAAGCTGTAGCCGTAGCCGGCCGGGAACGCGACCGTGTCGAGCACCTGCTCCAGCGCCTTGCGGGCGTCGGGCATCGTGGTCTCGCCAGCGAGATTGGCCTGCAGCGTCAGCGAGGTCTGGCGATCGTTACGGCTGATTCGGCTCGCCGAGGGCTCGACACGCATCTCCACCAGACTCGTCAACGGCACGCTGCGACCATCGGGCGAGCGCACCATGAAGCTGGCGATGTCGGCCTGGTTGAACTGCTCGGCACCGGCGAAGCGCACCCATACCGGCACTTCGTCCTCGCCGCGACGGAACTCGCGCAACTGGCTGCCGCGCAGCGCCAGACCAATGAAGCTGGAGACCTGATCGGCACTGAATCCGAACGCGGCCGCGCGGTCGCGATCGACGCGGATGGTGAGCTCCTGGTTGAGGTCGCCCGCTTCCACGCGCACGTCGCGCAGCGCGGGGTTGGCGGACAGCATCGGAATCACGCCATCGGCGAGTTCGCGCAATACCTGGGTCGAGTCGCCGACCAGCTGCACCTGCACGCCCTGCCCGCCTTGTCCGCCACCACCGCCACCGCCCTGCCCGCCGCCCACGCCGACCTCGGCTCGCGCCGACTTCGGCAATGCCTGGCTGATCGCTTCGGACAGCGCCCTGGTGTCGCCGACATCGTCATTGAACGTCACGACGGTGCCCGAGTCATTGCCCTCGCCGAACCAGGAATAGATCTGCTTGATCCGGTAGGTCTCGCGGTTCTCGTCAAGGAACGTCTCGAAACGCAGGACTTCGTCGGAGCGCTGCTGCAGGTTGTAGCTGCCCTTCCACTGGTAGTAGATCTGGATTTCCTTGCCGCCGCCGCTGTCGCCGAACATGTCGAACTTGGTCTTGGTCATCGGCACCAGACTCACCGCGACCACCAGCAGGATGGAGAGCACGGTGACGCCGCGATGTTCCAGCGACCAGCGCAGGATGCGCGCGTAACGGCGCTGCATGCGTGCGATCAAGCCGTTCGGGCTGGCGACGGCAGGCGGCGTCTTCATACGCGCCGACATCATCGGAATCAGGCTCACCGCGACCAGCCACGAGGCCAGCAGCGACACCGAAATGGTGATCGCCAGCTGGTTCATGAAGATGCTGATGTTGTTGGTTTCGCCCAGCATGTTCGGCACGAACACGATGCAGTGGCACAGCGTGCCGGCCGACAGTGCGATCGCAACATGGCGCGTCCCCAGCACCGACGCCAGCCACGGCTGGTCGGGCATGCGTTCGCGCTCCTGGTAGATGCTCTCCACCACCACCACGGCGTTGTCGACCAGCATGCCGACCGCGAGCAGCAGACCCATCAGCGACAGCACGTTGAGGGTGACGTCGAAGAAGTGCATGAAGCCGAGGGTGATGATGAAACAGATCGGAATCGCCAGCGTGACCATCAGCGTCGATGGCCAATGGCGCAGGAAGAAGTACAGCACGATGATCGACAGCACCAGGCCAATCGCGCCAGCTTCGACCAGCTCCAGCAGCGAGGACGTGACCTCGTCGCCCATGTTCTGGATGACCTTGACGTCGATGCCTTCGAGCCCGGGTTCGCTGCGCGCGGCCTCGACTTCGGCGAGCACGTTGCGTGACACCTCGACGAGGTTCGCGTCGCGCTCCTTGTAGATCTCCAGCCCCACCGCGGCGCGGCCGTCCAGACGGCGGCCGTAATCCATGCGCTGCGGCTTCATGCGCACGTCGGCGACATCCGACAGGCGCAGGCCCTGCTGGTTGATGACGAGGTCGCGCAGCTGCTGCAGATCCTCGATCTCGCCGAGTGGCTGCACGCGCAGGCGCTGGCCGCCATCCAGAATCTGCCCGGCGGACACCGAGAAGTTCAACGCGCGCAGTCGCGTCGCCAATGCATTGAGCTCGATGTCGTGCGCGGTCAGACGATCGGGATCGACGGCGATCTCGACTTCGTTCGGCGCCGCGCCGTTGATCTCCACGCGCGCCACACCGGGCACGCGTTCGAGCCTGCGCTTGAGCTGACGGTCGATGAGTTCGTAACTGCCGGACAGATCGACATTCGCCGCCAGGCGCATGCGCAGCACCGGCTGATCGCTGGTGGAGAACTTCTGCACCATGTAGCGGCGGAAATCGTCAGGCAGATCGCTGCGGATCGCATCGATGCGCTCGCGGGCTTCGGACGCGCTGATCGCGATGTTGCGATCCCAGTCGCTGAACTCGAGAAAGACGAATGCGCCATCCGACGTCGCCTGGCCGCGCATGCGTTTGATGCCGCTCATCGTGGCCAGCGTTTCCTCCGCCGGGCGCAGCAGGTTCTGCTCCGCCTCGGACGGCGTCGAGCCGGTATACGGCAGCTGCACGACCAGGAACGGCGCGGAGATGTCCGGCAGCGCTTCCAGCGGCAATCGCACCGAAGCGATCAGGCCGATCACCACCATCGAGATGAAGCACATGATGGTGGTCACCGGACGCCGCAGGCTCAGCTCGGCGATGCTCATGTCGCGCTGGCCTCCGCGTCGGGACGATCGGCGGCGGCGCCCAGACGCGCGCGGCGTCCGCGTTCGGCGTAGTACGCATCGGACTTGCGATCCAGCAGGTCGTAGACCACCGGGATCACCAGCAGGGTCAGCACCGTCGACACCGCCAGACCGCCCATCACCACGATCGCCATCGGCGAGCGCACTTCAGCGCCGTCACCGAAGGCCAGTGCCAGCGGCAGGAAGCCGAACAGCGTCGACAGCGTGGTCATGATGATCGGCCGCAGACGCGAGCGTGCACCGTCGACCAGCGCCTCGCGCTTGGCCACGCCGGCCTCGCGCAACTGGTTGACTTTGTCGATCAGGATGATCGCGTTCTTCACCACCAGACCCACCATCAGGATCAACCCGATGAAGGCGACCACCGAGATCGTATTGCCCGTCAGCAGCAGGCCGCCGATCGCGCCGACCATCGCCAGCGGGATGGTGAACAGGATGACGAACGGATGCAGCAGCGATTCGAACTGCGAGGCCATCACCAGGTAGACCAGGAAGATCGCCAGCGCGAACGCCATCAGCAGCGAGCGCATCGATTCAGCGAGCTCTTCGCCCTGACCGCCGATGTGCATGCCGACTTCGGGACCGAGCGGATTCTCGGCCACCATCTGCCGCACTTCACTCACCGCCGCGCCCAGGTCGATCCCGCGCAGGTTCGCCGAGATCACCGCCACACGCACCTGGTCGGCGCGATGGATTTCGCTCGGTCCGACCGTTGCGATCACATCGGCCACCGAATCCAGACGCACCGGCGACGCGCTGCCCGGGTTGACGATCAGATTGCGGATGCGGTCGACCGAATCGCGTTCGTTCTCCTGCGCACGCACCAGCACGTCGATCTTGCGATCGCGGAAGTTGTAGCGCGTGGCGACTTCGCCGCGCACCGCGCGCACCACCGCATCGGCGATCTGACGCGTGGTCAGGCCGAAGGCGCCGGCGCGTTCCTGGTCGAACACGATCTGGATCTCGGGAAAGCCCTGCTCCACCGTGCTCTTGACGTCGGCGTAATGCGGATTGGCGCGCAGCAGCTCCGTCATGCGTTGGCCGGCCTTCGCCAGACCCTCGAGATCCTGACCCCGTATTTCGATCTCCAGCGGCGTCGAGAAGCTGAAGATCTGCGGACGGGCAAAATCGACCGCGACGCCCGGGTACTTCTGCATCGTCGTGCGCAGGCGCTCGGTCTGCTGCGCCTCGAACTCGCGACTGCCGCCACCGCGCATCACGATACTCAGCTTGCCGATGTTCTCGCCGCTCTCGGTCGGATTCGCATCCAGCCGTGTACCGCTGCCGCTGACGCCAAACAGCAGCTCGACGCCATCGTCGCCGGTATGCGCCTGCTGCACCTCGCGCATGATGCGGTCGGTCTCGCGCAGCGGCGTGCCCGGCGGCAACTTGGCGGTCATCTCGAACCGGTCTTGGGCCAGTTGCGGAATCAGGTCGGTGCCGAGTAGCGGCACCGCCAACAGGCTGACCAGGAACACCGCGGTCGCGGTGCCCAGCACCAGCCACGGACGCGACAGCGCGGCCGGCAGCATCTTCAGATAGCTGCGTTCGGCGCGGTTGTAGGGCGACATTGCCAGGTCGCTGGCGCGGCCCATGACGCGGCTGGTGCCACCCGACACGAAGCGCCACGCGCGCACTACCAGCCAGGCAATGCCGTACAGCACGCCGCGGAAGCCGGCGCCGATGCCGCGCCCGGTCGCCGCGAACGGCTTCTGCCAGCGACGCTCCGGATGCCATTGCGGATGTGGCGCTTCTTCCGGAAATGCCATCGGCGGACGCCCTTTGAGCGAGGCCATCATCGGAATCAGCGTCAGCGCGACGAGCATCGAGACCGCGACGGCGATCGCGATCGTCAGCGCCTGGTCTCGGAACAGCTGACCGGCGATGCCTTCGACGAAGACCAGCGGCAGGAACACCGCGATGATCGTCAGCGTCGACGCCACGACCGCCATGCCGACTTCGCGTGTGCCGGTGATTGCGGCCTCCAGAACACCCAGCCCGCGCTCGCGCGCCTTGGCGATGCTTTCGAGCACAACGATCGAATCGTCGATGACCAGACCCGTTGCCAGCGCCAGGCCACCCAGCGACATGACGTTGAGACTCAGACCCAACTGGTCCATGAAAAAGAACGTGGTGATTATGGAGATCGGCAGTGACAGGCTCACGACCAGCGTGCTCCAGCCGCTGCGCAGAAACAGGAAGATGATCAGCACGGCCAGCGTGCCGCCAATCACCGCGTCGGTGCGCACATCGTGGATCGCAGCGCGCACGAACTTGGACTGGTCGTCGACGACGGTGAGCGTCATGTCCGGCGGCAGTTCCTTGCGGATCACGTCCAGCCGCGCCTGCACCGCGTCGGCGGTCGATACGGTGTTCGCATCGCCCTCCTTGTAGATCGCCAATTCCACCGCTTCGGCGCCGCCGAGACGGATGATGCTTTCGCGCTCCTTGAAGCCCTGACGCACGGTGGCGATGTCGCGCAGACGGATCGGGCGGCCCCCGGCAATCGTCGTGCTGCTTGCGCCCGATGCACTCTGCACCGACGCCGCTGCTGCGAGCACGGCCTGCGAGCCGCTGGCCGCGGCAATCGCCGCCATCTGCTGCGCGGCGTTCGCCGCGCCATCGTCGCCGCCCGACTGCGTGGCGACCAACATCTCTCCGATCTGCTCGACGCTCGAGAACTGGTTGACCGTGCGCACGAGGTAGCGCTGCGTGCCCTGGTCGAGGCGACCGCCGGACAGATTGATGTTCTCCTGCTGCAGGCGCTGGATCACGTTCTCGATCGGCAAGCCGATACGCGCCATCTGCTGCAGATCGAGATCGACCTGCACTTCGTCCTCGAAGCCGCCGCCCACCTTGACCGCGGCCACGCCGACGACGGGCTCGATCTTCTTCTTCAGGTCGTCATCGGCATAGCGACGCATGCGGGTGAGTTCGTCGACCGCATCGCCCTTCTCGCCGGCGGTCAGGGCGAGGCGCAGGATCGGTTCGGTCGAGGGGTTGAAGCGCAGCAGCACCGGCGGCGTCACTTCCAACGGCAGCTGCAGCGTCTCGAGCTTGTCGCGCACCTCCAGACTCGCCTGGTCCATGTCGGTGCCCCAGGCGAATTCCAGCACCACGTCGCTCTGGCCGGTACGCGAGATCGAACGCAGCTTGCGCACGCCCTTGACCACGCCGACCGCTTCTTCGACCGGCTCGCTGACCAGTGTCTCGATCTCGGATGGCGCCGCGCCGGTGTATTCGGTACGCACGGTCAGCGTGGGATAGCTGAGGTCGGGCAGCAGGTTGACCTTGAGGTTGGTCAGTGCGATCAGGCCGAACAGCATCATGCTGATCGCGACCATCCACACCGTCACCCGGCGACGCGTGGAGAACTCGACGAGATCGAAACGTCCCGGCGGCGCGGCGTGCGGATCCGCGGCCGGGCCGTCGCCGGCGGGGCCGTCGTGCGGCGCGCCGGCCATTACTTCGCGTCGCTCGCGGCGGCGGCGGCCGGTGCTGCGGCAGCGGGCGCATCACCGATCACTTGCACCGTACTGCCTTCGCGCAGCGCGACTTTGCCGGCCGTGACGACCGGATCGCCTTCTTCAAGACCACTGCGCACCTCGATGAGGTTGCCGTCGATGTAACCCAGCTCCACCGGCACGCGCACCGCCTTGCCGTCACGCACGCTGTAGACCGCGGTTTCGTCGCCTTCGTCGAGCAGCGCACTGCGCGGAATCACCAAGGCGTCTGCGCGCTGGTCGTAATCGATGTGGATGCGGCCGAACATGCCGGCGCGCAGCATCTCGTTGCCGGCGAATGCCGTCACCACACGGAACGTACCGCTGCGCGATTCCACGATCGGCGCGACACGCTCGACCACACCTTCGAAGCTTTCGCCCGGCAGCGCATCGACCTGCAGGCGCACCGGCTGTCCGCGCTTGAGCACGCGCAGTTCGCGCTCGGGCACGTTGAGCGTGGCCTCGATGCGTGCGTTGTCGACGATGCTGAAGATCGGCGTGTTGATCTGCACGAAGTTGCCGGTGCGGATCATGCGCTGCGAGATCACGCCCGAGATCGGCGCGGTCACCGCGGTGTAGGACAGTTCGAGCTGCGCCATCTCATGCTGGGCGCGCGCGGTGTCGAGATCGAACTTGATCTGGTCCAGATCGTTGGCGCTGATCATCTGCTGGCCCACCAGCTGCTGCGCGCGGCGGTAGCTGTTCTCAAGCTTGCCCATCGCGGCGCGGCTCTGCAGCACGGCCAGACGGGCACGGTCGGGATCGAGCCGCACCAGCGGTTGGCCGGCACGCACGGTGTCACCTTCCTCGACCAGCACGTCCAGCGCGATGCCGGAAGTCTTGGCGACCACATCCGCGCCGCGCGGCACTTCCAGCGACGCCGTGCCCACGTAGCTGGCGGCCACGCTCTGGCGCGCCACGGCTTCCGTTTCCACCGGCACCGGGTTGGCGGCACTGTCGTCGGGCTTGGCATCGGCGCCACCACCTCCCTTGCACGCGGAGAGGACAAGGACAGCGGAGACAAGAAAAACGCCAGTCAGGACGCGTCCTGCGGACTTAAAGGCATGCGGTGTGGACATGTGGATTCGATGTGACCCCTGCGGTGTTGTAGCAAGGTATATCACCAACGCATCAAACCGAATGCGCCATAGGTCATGGTGACCTCCGGTGGCGACGCGCGTCGATGTTGCAGCGCATTGGGTTTGCGACGCCGCCGTGGCTATACTGGCGTGGTTGTGCACCGGTTCATGCGGCAAACGCCTGCTGCGCCGGGTCTCAATCGCATCACGCTTCCCAGACAGCACTTTCAGCCATTCAGGATTGCGGATAACCCGATGACGCGACTGCTGATGCTCGCCGCTTGCTTCCTTCTTGCTTCGCCCGTCCTGAGCGCGTCCGCGCAGGATGCGACCGCGCCCACCGCTCCAGCCGCACCCGCGGCCGAGGCGCCGGCCACCAATGCGCCGTTGACCGGCCATGCCGAGACCGGCCGCCAGTTGACGTATACCTGCCAGGGCTGCCACGGCATCGACGGCTACCGAAACGTCTATCCGCACTATCACGTGCCGAAGATCGGCGGCCAGTCGCCCGAGTACCTGGTCAACGCCCTCCACGAGTACAAGCGCGGCACCCGCCGTCACCCGACGATGCAGGCGCAGGCGCAGAGCTTCACCGACCAGGACATCGCCGATATCGCTGCCTTCCTTTCGGGACTGACCCAGTGAGCGGCGCCATGCTCCGTCCAATCCGCGCCCTGCCCGCCTTCGTGCTCGCCGGACTGCTGGCCGCTTGCGGTGGCCAATCGCACGATACCGAAGCGCAGCCTGCCCGCAGCTCGTCCGCCGGCCTGCCGTCGGGGACGGCCGACGCCGGCGAACAGGCCGCCAACGTCAAGAGTGCGGCGACCGGTCAGACCTGTATCGACTGCCACGGCGCGGGCGGCAACGTGCCGATCGACCCGACCTACCCGAAGATCGGCGGCCAGTTCCGCGACTACCTCGCGCACTCGCTGCAGGCCTACCGCGACGGCGACCGCGAACACGCGCTGATGTCGCAGCAGGCGACCGGCCTGAGCGATCAGCAGATCGCCGATCTCGCCGCGTACTTTGCCGCCCAGCCGAGCCAGCTGCGCGACCTGCGCGGGGCGCACGACCGCTGAAGTCGTTTCGGCGGCGTTGTTCTCGCGCCGCTTGATGTCGCGTGTCCGTTTCGGCGGGCACGTTCCAGTTGTGCGTTGAAGGGTCTTTCTCTTATTTGATCTGACCAGGTTTTGGCTTGGTCTCGGGTCTGTCTGTGCATTTTTTCTTCAGCTCGGCTTCTGCTCGGCTTTGGCTTTGGCTTTGAGTTTGGCTTCGGCTTCGGCTTTCAGCCTTTGACTTGAATCGAGCCGTAAAGCGAGCCGAGCACCGGAGCCTGACGTGGCCGAAGAGCAGCCCATGTCTGAGCGCAGCGAGTTTGGGCTGCGTGCCGCGTCAGGCGAGGAGCGGAGGGAACCGACGCGGCTTCATGGCGTCGGCTCGCGTCCGGCGAAGACGGTTTTGCTTACTTTTGCCAAGACAAAAGTAAGCCGCGCGACAGCGCGGAAGCC